>NZ_JBHUQX010000075.1:0-28067 GCF_042674225.1 Streptomyces sp. NPDC056948 | reverse complement strand
GGGCCCTCCACATCTCCACGGCACATCCTCCCGCCCCCTCCCCGGCCGGGCGACATCGCTGTCGGGCCACGGCCAAGAGCCCTCAGGTCATATGCCTCACGCGACAGCGTCGCACGGGAAGCGGACGAGCGCTGCCATTCGACGGACTGAATCCTGGATACGACGGGATCACGCCAACACCACCGGCGCGGCCGCCCCGGCCGGGTTCAGGGCTTGGCGACGAACACGTGAGAGGCGATCTCCGACTCCAGCTCGGCCGCCTCGCCCCCGCTGCCCACCAGCACACCGCCCGCCGACTCGGTCACGCTCACCACCGAGCCGGGCTGCACGCCCGCCCGCCGCAGCGTGTACATCAGCTGGGCGTCCGTCTGGATCGGCTCGCCGATCCGGCGCACCACGACCGTCTTGCCCTCGGCACCCGGGTCCAGACTGGCCAGCGACACCATCCCCTCGTCCAGGAACGGGTCGGCGCCGTCCTTCTCGCCGAGCTCCTCCAGACCCGGGATCGGGTTGCCGTACGGCGACTCCGTCGGGTGCCGCAGCAGCTCCAGCACGCGGCGCTCCACGGCCTCGCTCATCACGTGCTCCCAGCGGCACGCCTCGGCGTGGACCTGCTCCCACTCCAGCCCGATCACGTCGACGAGCAGACACTCGGCGAGCCGGTGCTTGCGCATCACGCGCGTGGCGAGACGGCGGCCCTCGTCGGTGAGCTCCAGGTGCCGGTCGCTGGCGACGGACACCAGACCGTCGCGCTCCATCCGCGCCACGGTCTGGCTGACGGTCGGCCCGCTCTGGTCCAGCCGCTCGGCGATACGGGCGCGCATGGGGACCACACCCTCTTCCTCCAGCTCGAGGATGGTGCGGAGATACATCTCCGTGGTGTCGATCAGTCCGGACATACGTGCCCCTTGATGAGATCTGCCGGAGGCTGGACGGCTCACCGGCGCGTGCGCTGGCCCTGCACCCAATTCTGCCGGATACCACCGACAACCGTGCCGCGGGAGGGAAAGCAGGGGATTACGCGGCCCGGCGGAAGGGTACGAAGTCCTCCTTCGAGGCCCCCGGAGCACCGCGGAGCGCCCCGGACCCGGCCCTCACGACCTTATTGACACCGCACTGGTCCAGACCGCACCGTGATGCGCGACATGCGCCCACCGAGGCCATCCTGAAGGGACCCCGTATGAGCGACCGCGCGCCGGCCGGCCAGTTCCTCGACGCCGCGATCGACCTGCTGCGGCGGGTCCGCGACGAGGAGGCCGACAGCATCACGGCCGCCGGCACGCTCCTCGCCGACACCGTCGAGAACGGAGGCCGCCTCTTCGCCTTCGGCGCCGGCCACTCCTCCCTCGCCGCGCAGGACCTCGTCTACCGCGCCGGCGGCCTCGCCCTCATGAACCTGCTCGCCGTGCCGGGCGTCGTCGGCGTCGACGTCAGGCCCGCACCGCTCGGCTCCGCCCTGGAACGCGTCGACGGCCTCGCGAGCGCCGTCCTGGACAGCTCCCCGCTCCGCGCGGGCGACACCCTGCTGATCATCTCCCTGTCGGGACGCAACGCCCTCCCCGTGGAAATGGCCATGACCGCCCGCGCCCTGGGCGTACGGGTCATCGGCGTGACCTCGGTCGCCTACGCCTCGGAGACCAAGTCCCGGCACACCTCGGGGACGTACCTGAAGGACCACTGCGACCTCGTCCTCGACACGAAGATCGCGGTCGGCGACGCCGAACTCACCCTCGACAACGTCCCCGCCCCCTTCGCCCCCGCCTCCACGGTCGTCACCTCGGCCCTCCTCCAGGCCGTCATGGCCACCACGGCCGCCACCCTCGCCGACCGCGGCCTGGAGCCCCCGCTCCTGCGCTCCGGGAACGTCGACGGCGGGCACGACTGGAACAGCCGCGTCATGGAGCAGTACCAGGACCGGATCTTCTACCGGCACTGAGGCGACGGTGGGACGCGCGCCGGCTCACACCGTCTCGTCGGACAACCCCGCGAGATCCAGTGACGCCGCGATCCGTACCGCCACGTCCTCCGCGTACATCGCGTCGGACCGCTCGAACGCGCTGCGCCCCGCCCCTCGCAGGAACGTCACCACACCCAGCGTCCGCCCCCGGCTGCGCAGCACCGCGCACAGGGCGTGCACCGCGTCCGGCGGCCACTGCCTGGCCTGGGCCCACAACCGGGCCTCCTCGGGCGACGCGGCCCTCGCACTCGCCCGCAGCGCGCCGACCCGCTCCACGCACTGCAGAGCCGGATGCCCCTCCGCGTACCGCGCGGGCAGCCCCGCGTGGCCCGAGAGCTTGCTCGGCCCCGGCGCGCCGGAGGGAGTGGCGGCGACCCGCACCAGCCGTATCGGCCCCTCGGTCTGCGTGTCGACGAGCGCGCCGCCCGACACCCGGTCGATCAACGCGTGGTCGGCGAACCCGGCCAGGGCGAAGTCCAGGTGGACCGTCGCCGCCTCCGCCGGGTCCTCGCACTCGGCGGCGGCCCGCGAGGCCCGGTGGAGCTGCTGCGTACGGAACCGCAGCAGCGACGCCTCCTGCTCGCTCTGCTTGGCCTCCGTCACGTCCTGGAACAGCCACCCCACACCCAGCGGAACCGGCTCCTCCGCCAGCGGCGAGGCCAGCCGCACGAAGCCGCTGCGCCAGCACCGCCGCCGCTCCCCCTCCGGCAGGCGCACCCCCACCCACACCTCGGCGGGCGCGGGCGGCGCGCCCTCCGCCAGCACATGCTGCAGCGCGCTCTCCAGCTCCTCCACGCCCTGCGACAGCAGATCCCCGAGCGGGCGGCCGAGCACGGACGTACGACCCGTGCCCAGCGCCTTGGCCGCGTGCGCGTTCACCACGGCCGGCCGCAGGTCGACATCCACGAGCACGACGCCCCAGCTGGCGTCCTCGAACAACGCCTCGCTCAACGCGATCGACCGCTCCAGATCGATCTGCGCGTGCACCTCGCTGAAGGCGCAGTACACGCCCGCAGGCTTCCCGTCAGTCCCTCGCACGGCCGCCGACTGGGTCCGTACGAGCACCCGCCCGCCGTCCTTCGTCAGCAACGCGAACTCGTGCACCTGCCGGCCCGGGGCGTGCATCGCGGACAGCAGCCGGCTCTCGACCTCCTCGGCGTCCGCGCTGCGCACGGCCCATCCGGCCAGGCCCCGCCGCCCCACAGCCTCGTCCGCACTCCACCCGAGAATCCGCTCGGCCTCGCGGTTCCAGTGCGTCACGACACCGTCGGCGTCGAAAGCACACAGTGCCGCGTCCATCCCGTCCAGCAACGCGGCAAGCAGATCCGAACCATCCGAATTGTCTCGCTCGGGCTCGTCGGGCCCCAGCTCGTCGGTGGTCCCACTACGCCGGGAAGCACTCACCTGGACCCCCTGCAGGCTGCGTCCGCACGTACCGCACGTCGGTTCGCTACTTGCAATCATTCAACTGGAACGTGACCCAGCGCACACCGTGTTCCCGCAACATTGAAGGAATCGTTGTACGAGGGCATTCCCCACGTCATCCGCCGACGAACCCCGCCCCTCCGGCGCGGCCCGGAGTCAAGGTCTCAGAAAAACGGTTGATCCGAGGCCGATCGGTTTCTTAGGGTTCCAGGTACACGAGAAGGGAGGTGGTTCGGCAGATGTATGAGAACCGGACGCGTGAGGTGGCTGCGGGCTAGCGGCCCGACACCACACACAGTGCGGTGCCGGACCAGCGCGTGAGCGAAGCGCGCAGCCGGCCCAATCTCCAGCAGTCACCCGACCCGCGAGCCGCCGGTACGTCCGGCCGGCCCTCCTTTGGAGGACCAGGCTCGCGGGTCGTCTGCGTTGACTGACTCAGTGGGCGATGTCCCCGTAGCCCTCGATCTCGCGAGGGTCGCGGGTGCCCGGGCCGACGTAGCGGGCCGAGGGGCGGACCAGGCGGCCCGTGCGCTTCTGTTCGAGGATGTGGGCGGACCAGCCGGCCGTGCGGGCACAGGTGAACATGGACGTGAACATGTGCGCCGGGACCTCGGCGAAGTCCAGGACGATGGCCGCCCAGAACTCGACGTTCGTCGCGAGGACGCGGTCGGGGCGGCGGGCGTGGAGTTCCGCGAGGGCCGCCTTCTCCAGGGCCTCGGCGACCTCGAAGCGGGGGGCGCCGAGTTCGCGGGCGGTGCGGCGCAGGACTCGGGCGCGAGGGTCCTCGGCGCGGTAGACGCGGTGGCCGAAGCCCATGAGGCGCTCGCCCTTGTCGAGGGCCTGTTTCACGTAGGCCTCGGCGTCGCCCGTGCGCTCGATCTCCTCGATCATGCCGAGGACTCGGGAGGGGGCGCCGCCGTGCAGCGGGCCGGACATGGCTCCCACGGCGCCGGAGAGGGCCGCCGCCACGTCCGCGCCCGTCGAGGCGATCACGCGGGCCGTGAACGTGGACGCGTTCATGCCGTGCTCGGCCGCGCTCGTCCAGTACGCGTCCACCGCCGCCACGTGCTTGGGGTCCGGCTCGCCGCGCCAGCGGATCATGAAGCGCTCGACGACGGACTGGGCCTTGTCGATCTCACGCTGCGGGACCATGGGCAGGCCCTGGCCGCGGGCCGACTGGGCGACGTAGGAGAGGGCCATGACGGCGGCGCGGGCCAGGTCGGCGCGGGCCTGCTCCTCGTCGATGTCGAGAAGCGGCTTGAGGCCCCACACGGGGGCCAGCATGGCCAGGGCCGACTGGACGTCGACGCGGATGTCACCGGAGTGGACCGGAATGGGGAACGGCTCGGCGGGCGGCAGGCCCGGATTGAAGGCGCCGTCGACGAGCAGGCCCCAGACGTTGCCGAAGGAGACATGGCCGACGAGGTCCTCGATGTCGACGCCCCGGTACCGGAGTGCGCCGCCCTCCTTATCCGGTTCGGCGATCTCCGTCTCGAACGCGACTACTCCCTCGAGCCCGGGTACGAAGTCGGACATCAGGCGGCTCCTCGTGATGTAAGTGACAGATGGTGTCTGGTGGGGTGAGACGTGTGAACCATGTGTCAGTCAGCTTGCGAAGCGGGCGGCCGTCCGGTGGATCCACGGTCGTTGCGGCGACTCGCGGTCCTGGCCGGTCTCCCCTGTGATGCCCCGTGCGGCTGGCGGTCACCCAACCCGAACGGCATCAGAACGATATCCCCGAGTGCCACCGTTGGGGAGGGTTCACGGCACTCAGTGCCACTCAGTGACGAAGGACACCGTCCATACGGCAAGATGACCGGGTGACCGACCGCGACGCCGTCCCCTTCGATCTGGCCTCGATGCGCAAGCAGTACCGGGCCGAGGGGCTCTCCGAGACCGAGCTGGCCGCCACCCCCGTCGAGCAGTTCGCGCGCTGGTTCAAGCAGGCCGCGACGGACGGCGGGCTGTTCGAGCCGAACGCCATGGTCGTCTCGACGGCCGACGCCGAGGGGCGGGTCAGCGCCCGTACCGTTCTGCTGAAGCACTTCGACGAGCAGGGCTTCGTCTTCTACACGAACTACGACTCCCGCAAGGCCCGCGACCTGGCGGAGAACCCGTACGTCTCGCTGCTCTTCCCCTGGCATCCGATGGCTCGGCAGGTCCTCGTCACCGGTGTCGCGCGGCGCACCGGGCGGGACGAGACGGCGGCGTACTTCCGGACCCGGCCGCACGGCTCACAGCTCGGTGCGTGGGCCAGTGCCCAGTCCTCCGTGATCTCCACCCGTGCCGACATCGACGGCGCGTACGCCGAGCTGGCCGCCCGCTATCCGGAGGGCGAGCAGGTGCCCGTACCGCCGAACTGGGGCGGCTTCCGGGTGGCCCCGCAGGCGGTGGAGTTCTGGCAGGGCCGCGAGAACCGGCTGCACGACCGGTTGCGCTACGTCGAGCAGCCGGACGGGAGCTGGCGGGTGGAGCGGCTCAGCCCCTGAGGAACCTCGGCGAAGTCCCTGAAGGCCCCCGCCTCCCTGAAGGCCCCCGCCCCTGACAGCCCCCTCAGCCCAGCGTCTCCTCCAGCAGGCCCGCCCACTGCGCCACCACCCGTTCCCGGCGGGGCGTGTCGTCGGTGAGGAGGTTGGCGAGGCCCAGGCCTCGGGCCATGTCGAGGAGGCCCTGGACCGTTTCGCGGACGCCGGGGACGGATTCGTCGGCGGCGAGGAGGTCGACCGCTATGCGGTGGGTCTCGCGGCCTACGCGGGATTCGAGTTCGGTGACGCGGGGGCGGAGCTGGTCCTCGTTGGAGGCGGCGACCCAGAGGTGGAGGGCGGCGCGGAAGAGGGGGCCGGTGTAGAGGTCGACGAGGGCGGCGACGACCGCGTGGCGGTCTCCGGACGCGCCCTCGGGGAACAGGGCGCGCAGGGCCGTCGAGCGTTCCTCGGCGACGTACTCGACGGCTGCCGTGAAGAGGTCCTCGCGGGTCGGGAAGTGGTGCTGGGCGGCGCCGCGGGAGACGCCGGCGCGTTCGGCGACGACGGAGACGGTGGAGCCGGCCCAGCCGTGTTCGGCGAGGCAGGCCACGGCGGCTTCCAGGAGCCGCTGCCGGGTGGCCCGGCTGCGGTCCTGCTTGGGGACTCTCTCCGCACGGTCGACCGTGCTCACACCACCCATGCCGCATCCCGTCGTTCGAGGAAGGCCGTCATCCCCTCGCGGGCGTGCGGGGAGGAGAACAGCCGGGCCGAGAGCGCGGTCAGGTCGGCCGCGTCCCGGTCGAAGGTTTCCAGCACCCTAGCCGTGAGCAGCCGTTTCGTCTCGGTCAGGGCGTCGGGGGATGACTTGCGCAGGCCTTCCAGGATGGGGGCGAGGGCCCCGTCGACCTCGTCGGCGTGTGTGGTGAGCAGGCCTGTGCGCTGTGCCTCCGCCGCGTCGAAGCGTTCGCCGGTGAGGTAGTAGCGGGCCAGGGCGCGCGGGTCGGTGCGTGGGAGCAGGGGCAGGGAGATGACCGCGGGGGCGACGCCGATGCGGACCTCCGTGAAGGCGAAGGTGGCGTCGGTGGAGGCGGCCGCGATGTCGCAGGCGGCCAGCAGGCCGAGGCCGCCCGCGCGGACGTGGCCGGTGACGCGGGCGACGACCGGCTTGGGCAGTTCGATGATCTGCCGCAGCAGGGCGACGAGTGCGTCCGGGGGCGAGGGGTCCTTGA
This sequence comes from Streptomyces sp. NPDC056948, assembly GCF_042674225.1. Classification (NCBI taxonomy): domain Bacteria; kingdom Bacillati; phylum Actinomycetota; class Actinomycetes; order Kitasatosporales; family Streptomycetaceae; genus Streptomyces; species Streptomyces sp. NPDC056948. The sequence goes on along the minus strand of NZ_JBHUQX010000075.1, from coordinate 20,991 downwards.
GGTCGGCGCCGGCGCTGAACGTGTTGCCGGTGTGGGTGAGGACGACGGCGCGGACGTCGGTGTCCTTGCCGGCGTCGGTGAGGGCGTCGGCCAGTTCGGCGACCAGGGCCGCCGACAGGGCGTTGCGGTTGTGCGGTGAGTCGAGGGTGAGGGTCTCGACCGCACGCGCGCGCGTGCGGGTGACGAGGCGGCTCATGTGCGCTCCCTGAGCTGTCGGCGGAGGATCTTGCCGGAGGCCGCGCGGGGGACGCCGACGACGAAGGTGACGTGCCGGATCCGCTTGTACGGGGCGACGCGTTCGGCGACGAACATCATGATCTCCGCCTCCGAGAGGTCGGCGGCGGCCGGCTGGCGGACCACGTACGCGTGCGGGACCTCGTTGCCGTCGTCGTTGTACCTGCCGATGACGGCGGCGTCGGCGATGCCCGGGTGGGTGAGGAGGAGTGCCTCCAGTTCGGCGGGGGCCACCTGGAAGCCCTTGTACTTGATGAGTTCCTTGACGCGGTCGACGACGAAGAGCCAGCCGTCGTCGTCCACGTGGCCGACGTCTCCGGTGTGCAGCCAGCCGTCGGGGTCGATCATCGCGGCGGTGGCGTCGGGGCGGTCGAGGTAGCCCTTCATGACCTGGGGGCCGCGGATGAGGATCTCGCCGGACTCGCCGGCGGGGAGGTCCTTGCCGGGGTCGCCCAGGGAGACGATGCGCATCTCGGTGCCGGCGATGAGCTTGCCGACGGTTCCGGGCGGCGCGTCGCGCATCGCGTCCAGGGGGACGACATGGGTGCCGGGCGACAGTTCCGTCATGCCGTAGGCCTGGCCGACGGGCGGCAGGCCGAGCCGCTCGGAGCAGGCGGCGGCGAGGCGGGCGTCCAGGGGTGCGGCGGCGCTGAGGATGTACTTCAGGGACGACAGGTCGTACTGCGCGACGGCCGGGTGCTTGGCGAGGGCCAGGACGATCGGCGGGGCCACGTAGAGGCCGGTGATGCGGTGGTTCTGGATGGCCGCGAGGAACTGTTCCAGGTCGAAGCGGGGCAGGACGACGACGGTGGCGCCCTTTCTGAGGGGCGCGTTCATCAGGGCCGTGAGGCCGTAGATGTGGAAGAACGGCAGGACGGCGAGGATGCGGTCGCCGGGGCCCGCGGGTATCGCCCCGTCGAGCTGGGCGAGGTTGGTGGCGATCTGCCGGTGGGTGAGCAGTACGCCCTTGGGTGTGCCGGTGGTCCCGGAGGAGTACGGGAGGGCCGCCACGTCCTCGGCGGGGTCGATGTCGATCACCGGCTCGGGGGCGGCGGAGGCCAGCATGTCGATCAGGGACCGGTGGCCGGTGGCGCTGTCGCACACGAAGATCTCGCGTACGCCGCCCGCGAGTTCGGCGGCCCGGCGCGCGATGTCGAGCAGCGGTGAGACGGTGATGATCCAGCGGGCCGCCGAGTCCGTGAGCTGCTTGGCGAACTCCTGGGCGGTGGCGAGCGGGTGCACGGTGGTGACGGTGGCTCCCGCGCGCGTGGCGGCGTAGAAGGCGGTGGGGAAGGCGATGGTGTTGGGGCTGTGCAGGGCGAGGACGTCGCCCTTGCGCACCCCGGCCTCGGCGAGCCCGGCTGCGACGCGCCGGTGGAAGCGGTCCACCTGCTCGTAGGAGAGGGTGGTGCCGTCGGTGCCGTCGATCAGCGCCGGGATGCCGCCGAACTCCGCGGCCCTGGCGAGGACCGCCTCGTGGATGGGCAGGTCGACGAGCGGGACGTCTGCGTACTCGCTGCGGAACATGGTTCCTCCTCGCGCGCGGGCCGTCTTAGGCCGTCTCAGTACGACTTGGGCAGGCCCAGGGTCTGGTGGGAGACGTAGTTGAGAATCATCTCCCGGCTCACCGGTGCGATACGAGCCACGCGCGCGGCCGTTATCAGCTGCGCCAGGCCGTACTCGCGGGTGAGGCCGTTGCCGCCGAGGGTGTGCACGGCCTGGTCCACGGCCTTCACACAGGCCTCCCCGGCCGCGTACTTCGCCATGTTGGCGGCCTCTCCGGCGCCCGTGTCGTCGCCCGCGTCGTACAGCTCGGCGGCCTTCTGCATCATCAGGCGGGCGAGTTCGAGCTCGATGTGCGCCTGGGCCAGGGGGTGGGCGATGGCCTGGTGGGCGCCGATGGGGGTCTTCCAGACCTGTCGGTCGCGGGCGTACTCGACGGCTCGCGCGAGCGCGTAGCGGCCCATGCCGATCGCGAAGGCGGCCGTCATGACGCGCTCGGGGTTGAGGCCGGCGAAGAGTTGCAGCAGGCCCGCGTCCTCGTCGCCGACGAGGGCGTCGGCGGGCAGCCGTACGTCGTCGAGGGTCAGCTCGAACTGCTTCTCGGCGGCGTTGAGTTCCATGTCGATGGGGCGGCGGCCGAACCCGGGGGTGTCGCGCGGGACGATGAACAGGCAGGGCTTGAGACTGCCGGTGCGGGCGTCTTCGGTGCGGCCGACGATGAGGGTCGCGTCCGCGATGTCGACGCCGGAGATGAAGACCTTGCGGCCGGTGAGGATCCAGTCTCCGGTGTCCTGGTCGCGGCGGGCGGTGGTGGTGATGCGGTGGCTGTTGGAGCCGGCGTCGGGTTCGGTGATGCCGAAGGCCATGAGGCGGGAGCCGTCCGCGAGGGCGGGGAGCCACGTTTGTTTCTGGGCGTCTGTGCCGAAGCGGGCGATCACTGTGCCGCAGATGGCCGGGGAGACGACCATCATGAGGAGGGGGCAGCCTGCGGCGCCGAGCTCTTCGAGGACGAGGGAGAGTTCGGTGATGCCGCCGCCTCCGCCTCCGTATGCCTCGGGGAGGTTGACGCCTATGTAGCCGAGTTTGGCGGCTTCGGACCAGAGTTGTGTGGGGTCGGATCCGCGGCCGTGGCGTTTGCCCAGGGCGGAGACGGCTTCTCGTAGGGACTTGTGGTCTTCGGTGTCCATGAGGAGTCCTTTCGGGTGCGGGAGCGTCGTGGCTTGTCGCGCAGTTCCCCGCGCCCCTAGAAGGCTTCTTTCACCACTGCCAGGAGTGCGCCCGGCTCCACCTGTTGTCCGGGCACGGCGTGCAGCTCGCTCAGCGTTCCTGTGACCGGGGCCGTGATCTTGTGCTGCATCTTCATCGCCTCCAGCCAGAGGAGGGGGTCGCCTGCCTTGACGGGCGTTCCTGCGGTGAGGCCGTCGGCCACTCGGACGACCGTGCCGGGCATGGGGGCCAGGAGGGAGCCCGGGGCGTGCTGGGCCGTCGGGTCGGGGAAGCGGGGCAGGGCCGTCAGGGCGGTGGTGTTGACGTAGAGCTGGTCGCCGTAGCGGGACACCTCGAACCTTCGCCGTACGCCGTCCACTTCGAGGATGACCAGACCGGCGTCGGCGTGCACGACGCTCACCCCGTCCGTCTCCAGGCCCGTGCGGGTGTGCCGGTAGTGGACCTCGTGTTCCCCGCCCGCCATCCCGTAGCGCTTGACCTGCGGCTGTGAAGGGACGTTGCGCCAGCCGCCGAAGCGGGAGCCGGAGCCGGAGCCGGTGTGGGCGTCGGCGAGGGCCGCGGCGAGCGGGGCGTGCGGGTCGGTGGCGGGGGCGGTCAGTTCCGGCACGTGGCGGTCGTAGAAGCCGGTGTCCATGCGGGCCGCGGTGAACTCGGGGTGGCGCAGGGAGCGGACCAGGAGGGCGCGGTTGGTGACGGGGCCGTGGATCACGGCCCGTTCCAGGGCGGAGGCGAGCTTGCGGACGGCCTCCGCGCGCGTGGGGGCGTGTGCCACGACCTTGGCGAGCATGGGGTCGTAGTGGACGCCGATGTCGTCGCCGTCGGTGTAGCCGGTGTCCAGGCGGACGCCTTCCGGTACGGACAGGCGGTGCAGGCGGCCGGTCTGCGGGGCCCAGTCGCGGGAGGGGTCCTCGGCGTACAGGCGGGCCTCGACGGCGTGGCCACGCGCGCGTGGCGGGTCGCTGTCGAGGGGGTGGCCTTCGGCGATCCGGAGCTGTTGGGCGACCAGGTCGAGGCCGAACACGGCTTCCGTCACGGGGTGTTCGACCTGGAGGCGGGTGTTCATCTCCAGGAAGTGCGCCCTGCCGTCGGCCACGAGGAACTCGACCGTGCCGGCGCCCACGTAGTCGACGGCTCGGGCGGCCCGTACGGCGAGGGTGCTCAGTTCCTGCCGGAGTTCCTCGGGGAGTCCGGGTGCCGGGGCCTCTTCTACGACCTTCTGGTGGCGGCGCTGGAGGGAGCAGTCGCGGGTGCCGAGCGGCAGGACCGTGCCGTGGGTGTCGGCGAGGATCTGGACCTCGACGTGGCGGCCGTTCTCCACGTACGGCTCGACGAAGACCTCGCCGTCGCCGAAGGCGCTCGCGGCTTCGGCGCGTGCGGAGGCCAGTTCGGCGTCCAGGTCCGCCAGGTGCCGTACGACGCGCATGCCGCGTCCGCCGCCGCCCGCCGCCGCCTTCACCAGCACGGGCAGGTCGGCTTCGGTGACGTGGGTGAGGGGCTGGATGCCCATGAGCTGCTTGGCGCGGGTCTTGGACGCCATCGCCTCGATGGCCCCGGGCGGCGGGCCGATCCAGATCAGGCCCGCGTCCTGGACGGCCCGGGCGAAGTCGGCGTTCTCGGAGAGGAAGCCGTATCCGGGGTGCACGGCGTCCGCTCCGGCCGCGACGGCGGCCTTCACGATGAGGTCGCCGCGCAGATAGGTGTCGGCGGGTGCCTCCCCCGGAAGTCGTACGCTCGCGTCGGCCACGCGCGCGTGGAGGGCGCCCTCGTCCGCGTCCGAGTGGACGGCGATGGTGCGGATGCCCAGCTCGCGGCAGGTGCGGAAGACACGGCAGGCGATCTCGCCGCGGTTCGCCACCAGTACAGAAGTGATCATCATCAGCCTCACATCCGGAAGACGCCGAAGCCGCCGCGCGCGCCCTCGTAGGGGGCGGTGTGCAAGGCGGACAGGCACAGGCCGAGGACGGTGCGGGTGTCGCGCGGGTCGATGACGCCGTCGTCGTACAGCCGCCCGGACAGGAACATCGGCAGCGACTCGGACTCGATCTGCTGCTCCACCATGGCGCGCAGCGCCGCGTCCGCCTCCTCGTCGTAGGGCTGTCCCTTCGCCGCGGCCGACTGCCGGGCGACGATGGAGAGCACGCCCGCGAGCTGCTGGGGGCCCATGACGGCCGACTTGGCGCTGGGCCAGGCGAAGAGGAAGCGGGGGTCGTAGGCCCGTCCGCACATCCCGTAGTGGCCGGCGCCGTAGGAGGCGCCCAGCAGCACCGACAGATGCGGGACCTTCGAGTTGCTGACGGCGTTGATCATCATCGCGCCGTGTTTGATGATGCCGCCCTGCTCGTACTCCTTGCCGACCATGTAGCCGGTGGTGTTGTGCAGGAAGAGCAGCGGGATGTCGCGCTGGTTGGCGAGCTGGATGAACTGGGCGGCCTTCTGGGACTCCTCGCTGAACAGCACGCCCTGGGCGTTCGCCAGGACGCCGACCGGATAGCCGTGCAGGGCGGCCCAGCCGGTGGTCAGGCTCGTGCCGTAGAGCGGCTTGAACTCGTCGAAGTCGGAGGCGTCGACGATGCGGGCGATGACCTCGCGCGGGTCGAAGGGGCTCTTCAGGTCGCCGGGGACGATGCCCAGGAGTTCGTCGGCGGCGTACTTGGGAGGCTCGGCCGGGCCCGGATCGTCGTACGCCTTGCGGTGGTTGAGGCGGGCGACCACGCGCCGGGCCTGGCGGAGCGCGTCGGGCTCGTCGACGGCGAAGTAGTCGGCGAGGCCGGACATGCGCGCGTGCATCTCGGCGCCGCCCAGGGACTCGTCGTCGCTCTCCTCGCCCGTGGCCATCTTCACCAGCGGCGGGCCGCCGAGGAACACCTTCGCCCGCTCCTTGACCATGATCACGTGGTCGGACATGCCAGGGATGTAGGCGCCGCCGGCGGTGGAGTTGCCGAAGACGACCGCGAGGGTCGGGATCCCGGCGGCGGACAGCCGTGTCAGGTCCCGGAAGATGGCGCCCCCGGGGATGAAGATCTCCTTCTGGGACGGCAGATCGGCTCCCCCGGACTCCACCAGGCTGATGCAGGGCAGCCGGTTGGCGAGGGCGATGTCGTTCGCGCGCAGGGCCTTCTTCAGCGACCAGGGGTTGCTCGCTCCCCCGCGCACGGTCGGGTCGTTGGCGGTGATCAGGCACTCCACTCCCTCGACGACACCGATGCCGGTGACGAGGGAGGCGCCGACGGTGTAGTCGCTGCCCCAGGCGGCCAGCGGGGACAGCTCCAGGAACGGGGTGTCCGGGTCGAGGAGCAGCTCGATGCGCTCGCGGGCGAGGAGTTTGCCGCGTTTGCGATGCCGCGCCAGGTACTTCTCGCCGCCGCCCGCGAGGGCCTTGGCGTGCTCGGCGGTCAGCTCGTCCAGCTTGGCGAGCATCGCCTCGCGGTTGTCCCGGTGGTCGGGGCTCGTGGGGTCGAGCGCGGAGGTCAGGACGGTCACAGCAGGGCCTCCGGTATGTCCAGGTGGCGGGAGCGCAGCCATTCGCCGAGGGCCTTGGCCTGCGGGTCGAAGCGGTGCTGGGCTGCGACGCCCGCGCCGAGGATGCCCTCGACGACGAAGTTGAGGGCGCGGAGCCGGGGCAGCAGGTGCCGGGTGACGTTCAGCCCGCGGCTCTCGGGGATCAACTGCTGGAATCTGTCGGTCGTCAGCTCGTGTGCGAGCCACCGCCAGGCGTCGTCCGTGCGGGCCCACACACCGACGTTGGCGTTGCCGCCCTTGTCACCGCTGCGGGCGCCCGCGACGAGGCCGAGGGGGGCGTGCCGGGTGGGCCCGGATTCCGGCGGCTCCGGCAGGGGCGGCTCCGGTACATCGTCGAGTACGGCGGTGTCGTGGGCCGGTGGCACGGGGACTCGGCGCCCGTCATGGAGGACCGCCACATGGTCGACTCCACCATGGGGGACGTACACATCCTCGAAGACCCCATACGGCGAGCCCTTCCCCGGTGGTGCCAGCACATGGAAGCCGGGGTAACTGGCGAGGGCCAGCTCCACGGCCGCCCCGCTCAGGGCCCGCCCGACGGTCTCCTGGTCCGGGTCCCGTACGACGAGCCGGAGCAACGCGCTCGCCATCTCTTCGCTCGGAGCGTCGGGCCGGTCGGTGCGGGCCAGCTCCCAGCGCACGTCGGCGGCCTTGCCCAGGGCGGGCTCCAACTGCTCCCGCACGAGGGCGGCCTTGGCCTCGATGTCGAGGCCGGTGAGCACGAAGACGACCTCGTTGCGGAAGCCGCCGAGCTTGTTGAGCCCGACCTTGAGGGTGGGCGGGGGCGCCTCTCCGCGCACGCCGTCGATCCGCACCCGGTCGGGCCCGTCCTGGCGGAGCCGTACGGTGTCCAGCCGGGTGGTGACGTCGGGCCCCGCATACCGGGCGCCGGCCGTCTCGTACAGCAACTGGGCGGTGACCGTGCCGACGTCGACGAAGCCGCCGGTGCCGGGGTGCTTGGTGATGACGCAGCCGCCGTCCTCATGGAGCTCGGCGAGCGGGAAGCCGGGGCGGCGGACGTCGCCGTCCCGGAAGAAGGCGTAGTTGCCGCCGGTGGCCTGCGCCCCGCACTCCAGGACGTGCCCGGCGACGACGGCCCCCGCGAGCCGGTCGTAGTCCGTTTCCCTCCACCCGAAGTGGGCGGCGGCGGGCCCGGTGACGAGGGCCGCGTCCGTCACCCGCCCCGTGACGACGATGTCCGCGCCCTCCCGCAGACACGCCGCGATGCCGAACCCGCCGAGGTAGGCGTGGGCGGCGAGGCTGCCGGGGTGGGCGGCGGTGAGGTCGTCGCCCTCGACATGGGCGACGCGTACGGGGATGCCGAGCCGGTCGGCCAAGTGCCGTACGGCGTCCGCGAGTCCGGCCGGGTTGAGCCCGCCGGCGTTGGTGACGATCCTGACGCCCCGCTCGTGGGCGATCCCCAGGCAGTCCTCCAACTGCCGCAGGAATGTGCGGGCGTACCCGGCGGCCGGGTCCTTCAGCCGGTCCCGGCCGAGGATCAGCATCGTCAGTTCGGCGAGGTAGTCACCGGTGAGGACGTCCAGTTCACCGCCGGTGAGCATCTCGCGCAGGGCGTCGAAGCGGTCGCCGTAGAAGCCGGAGGCGTTGCCGATGCGCAGGGTCACCCGGCTTCCCCCTTCGGCTTCGGCGGGCGTCCGCTGCCCGGCGGTCCCGCGAAGGCCTGCGCGAGGTCCAGCCAGCGGTCGGCGTCGGGGCCTTCGGCGCGCAGGGCGAGGTCGGTGCGGTGGGCGCGCTGGGTGACCAGGAGGCAGAAGTCGAGGGCGGGGCCGGTGACGCGTTGCGGGGCGTCCTCGGGGCCGTACGCCCACAAGTCGCCGGACGGTGCGTGGAGTTCGACGCGGAAGGGGTCGGCCGGCGGAGTCAGCCCGTGCGCGCCGTAGGCGAAGTCCCGGGTCCGTACCCCGAGCCAGGCCACATGCCGCAGCCTGTCGGTGGGTGGGCTCACCACACCCAGGGCGTCGGCCACGTCCAGTCCATGGGCCCAGGTCTCCATAAGACGGGCCGTCGCCATGGAGGCGGCCGACATGGGTGGGCCGTACCAGGGGAAGCGCGCCTTGGGCGGGGCGGCCCGCAGCGCCTGCTCCAGTGCCGTACGGCCCTCGCGCCAGCGCGCGAGCAGTTCGGCGGGCGGGAGTACGGCGCCCTCCTCGGCGCCCTCGTCGACGAAGGAACCCGGTGCCGCGAGGGCCTTCTCGACCAGGGCGCGGAAGCCGTCGGCGTCCGTGACGGCGAGCAGGGCCGAGCGGTCGGTCCAGGCGAGGTGGGCGATCTGGTGGGCGACGGTCCAGCCGGGGGCGGGGGTCGCGAGCGCCCAGGGCGGCGAGCTCGACCCGGCCACGAGGCGGTCGAGTTCCTCGCTCTCCTCGCGCAGGTCGTCGATCACGGACGTCGGATCGGACACGGGCGCTCCCTGGGGCACGGCGGTGTGCGGGGTGGTTCGGCGTGCTGAGGAGCATGGCAGTGGGGTCAGAAACAATCAAGCATGCTTGCATTCAAATGTGCGATGGCTGAAAGCGTGCTCTTTGGCGGCGCGATCAATACACTCCCAGTCGCGCTCGTTCCATTGGTCGGACTTCGGGGGAGAAACCAGAATGAGCACCTGGAATCCGGGCGGGCAGCCGCCGTACGACCCGCACGGCCGGCCTCCGCAGCCACCGGGCGGCTACCCACCACCGGGCGCCGGGTATCCGCCCCAAGGTGGCTATCCGCCTCAGGGCGGCTATCCGCCCCACATCCCCCACCCCTACACACCCCACCCGATGCCACCGCAGGCACCACCTCCCGGCCCCTTCACCCGGCTGCGGCGGCGGATCGGCCCCATCAACACCGCACGCCGGGTCTTCAAGCCGTCCCGGCCGGACCTCGTCGAGGACCCGTTCATCGCACGGATGCAGAAGATCCGTACGCTCGTGGGGCTCGGCGCGGTGGTGTGGGTGTCGGTGACCTACAAGATCACCAAGTCCGCAGAGGACGTCGCGAGCGACCGTTTCAACCAGTCGTGGATCAGCATCCTGGTGCTGTCGGTGACGCTCCCGGTCGCCGTCGGCATCCTGCTGGCCCTGACCGCCCCGTCGGCCCGCCGGGATGTGCTGCGCCGGGCGGCGCGGTCGTTCGGCGCGATCGTGGCCCTCGTGGCGGCGGTCTTCGTCTTCCCGGCGACCGTGCTCACCGGCTTCATCGAGGGGAAGTTCGCCACCAACCCGGTGATGACCGTGATCACTTGGTCGACCACGGTGTTCATCATGGTGTGGGTGCTGCCGTTCATCGTCTGGGGCATCGGCCTCGCACTGATCCACGTGTTCCGCACCGCCGACATCCACCAGACCATGCCGCCGCTGCTGGCGATGACGCTGGTGTGGGAGATGACCCTGATCGACGTGTTCACGGGGGCGTACGCGGGCGTGCCGGGGCCGGTGCGGGTGGTGTTCCTGCTCGGGGCCCCGGTCTCCGTGACGGCGGTCGGGTTGTGGGAGCTGCGTCGGCTGCGGGTGCAGTACGGGATCACCGTGGGCGGGATCCTGACGCGCTGAGGGGTCTCGCGGACCGGGTGGTCTAGCCGTTGATGTCGAGCGCCGTCCCGTACAGCCGGTCCACCTTGAGCCGGACGACCACCCGGCGCTCGGCGACCAACTCCTCCAGGAACGCGTCTTCGTCCTCCGGCTTCGCGGCCTGCGGGATCATCCCGAGCAGTTCCCGCCCGACCGCGTCACCTGGAACCGTCGTGACCTCGGAGACCTCGGCCTCGCCCTCCGCGACGGCGAACGACCACACGTCACCGCCCTGCACATGCAGTGCCGCCCGCGGGTCGCGTCTCAGATGCTTGACCTTGATGCGCTCGGCCGTCGTCGAGAACCGCACGATCCGAGCCTCGGGGTCCCAGTGGTAGACCATGGTGGTCAGATGGGGACGGCCATCCCGCTTGACACTGGCGAGCGTGCCGAACTGCTGCTTGCCGAGGAGGTCGGAGAGGGCTTCGTCGGACAGGGGGCGGGGGCCGGGTCGTTGAGTCATGGACGGGTCAACTTCGGTGTCGGCTCGGATATTTCACGGCAGGCGCCAATAGGCTTGCCTCACATGGGAGTTGGCGTAGGCGTGGGCGTGGAGAACGAGATGGTCGCCGTTCCGGACGGGGTGGTGACGCTGTCCGATCGGCGGACGCAGCGGAGTTGGACGGCCGAGGTCGCGGCCTTTCGGATGTCGGCGTTCCCCGTTACTCAGGAGTGGTACGCCCAGGTCACCGGTGAGCGGCCGAGTGCCGCTCGGGGGGAGCGGCTGCCTGTCGAGGGGGTGTCGTGGTGGGACGCGGTCGCCTTCTGCAACGCCCTCTCGGTGGCGGAGGGGCTGACACCCGCGTATCGGACGGGCGTCGAGGCCGAGAACGTCGAGTGGGACGCCTCCGCCGACGGGTACCGGCTGCCGACCGAGGCCGAGTGGGAGTACGCCTGCCGTGCCGGCAGTGCCGGGCCGCGTTACGGCCTGCTCGACGAGGTCGCCTGGTACCGGGGGAACTCGGACGAGCGGGTCCATGCCGTGGGCGGCAAGCAGGCCAACGCGTGGGGTCTGTACGACATGCTGGGCAACGTCTGGGACTGGTGCTGGGACCTCTACGACGCCGAGGTCTACGGCACGTACCGGGTGTTGCGGGGCGGCGGCTGGTCCGACGAGCACTGGAGCTGCCGGGCCTCGGTGCGGCGCCGTAGCCATCCGACGTTCCGGATCGACGACGTGGGGTTCCGGGTCGCGCGCTCAGCGGTGCCGGTGAGCCGCGGGCGATAGGTTGCCGCCATGAGTGAGTTAGGACCTGGCGCCTGGCCGCCTGCGCCGATGAAGACCGAACGGCTCGTGCTTCGTGGGTCCGAGGGCCGAGACCGTGCGGCGTTCGTCGAGCTGTTCTCGTCGCCGGAGGTGGGCACCTACATCGGTGGGCCTCGACCGCGTGCGGAGCTCGAACGCGCGGTGCCCGAGGTGCCCGGGCGGCGGCCTGGTCTTTTCGTGGTCGAGCTCGACGGAGTGATGGTCGGCATGATCACGCTCGATCGGCGCGACGCGGAGCGTCCGGGGCACGTGCGTCCGGAGGGCGGGGAGGCCGAGCTCGGTTATCTGTTCCTGCCGCAGGCGTGGGGACGCGGGTACGCCGCCGAGGCGTGCGCGGCCGCACTCGACTGGTTCGCCGACACGCTTCCCGGCGAGCCGGTGGTGCTCTGCACCCGGACCGCCAACGACCGTGCGATGCGCCTCGCGGCGAAGCTGGGGTTCACCGAGGTGGAGCGGTTCGAGGAGTACGGCGCCGAGCAGTGGTTCGGCGTGTGGTCCTCGGCCGCGCCGTCCGACTGAAGGAGAGAGGGTCCGGACGACGATGCAGGCATCAGAGGTCCAGCGTGCGGTGGCCGCGGCCATGTCGACCGCCTCGGCACTTGGCCTGGCAGCCGACGACGTGGTCGTTCTTCATGACTCGAACAAGCTCACTCTGCGTCTGCTGCCCTGTGACGTCCTGGCCCGGGTGGCGCCGGTGGCGGATCAGGTCGCCGAGTTCGAGGTCGAGCTGGCTCAGCGGCTCGCCGAAGCCGGGTGCCCGGTGGCCGCTCTCGAGCCTCGAGTGGAGCCACGCGCGTATGAGCGTGACGGCTTCGTCATCACGCTGTGGACCTACTACGAGCCCGTGTCCCTCCGCGAGGTCTCGTCGGCCGACTACGCCCACGCGCTCGAGCGGCTGCACACCGGCATGCGCGAGCTCGACGTCCCGGCGCCGCACTTCACGGATCGGGTCGCGCAGGCTCAACGACTCGTGGCGGACCGCGACCGTACCCCGGCGCTCGCCGACGCGGACCGGGAGCTGCTCGGCGACACGTTGCGCAACCTGAGGCGAGTGATCGGGGAGCGCGGCGGCGCCGAGCAGTTGCTGCACGGCGAGCCGCACCCGGGCAACCTGCTCACCACGGAGAACGGGTTGCTGTTCATCGACCTCGAGACCTGCTGCCGTGGGCCCGTCGAATTCGACCTCGCCCATGCGCCCGAGGAAGTCGGCGAGCACTATCCGGGTGTCGATCAGGACCTGCTGCGCCAGTGCCGGATCCTCGTGCTGGCGGTGATCACGACATGGCGCTGGGATCGAGGCGACCAGCTCCCGGACGGGCGCCGGCTGGCTACGGAGTGGCTCGGCCAGATCCGAGCGGCACTCGATCACCAGCCCTGGCCCAGGGCCTAGCCCTAGCCCTCCAGCCCCGTGCTCTCCAGCGCCGCCGTCTTCTTGCGACCGCGGCCCACCTGTGTGCGTACCGCCCCCATGCTCGCCGCGACGACGAGGGCGATCGCGGCGGCCTCCATGGCGGAGAGGGCCTGGTCGAGGATGAGGAAACCGGCCGTCGCGGCGATGGCCGGCTCCAGGCTCATCAGGATCGCGAAGGTGGAGGCGGGCAGGCGGCGCAGGGCGAGGAGTTCGAGCGTGTAGGGCAGGACCGAGGAGAGCAGGGCCACGGCCGCGCCCAGCCCCAGCGTCACCGGGTCGATCAGCTTCGCCCCCGACTCGGCGATGCCCAGGGGCAGGAACAGCACCGCACCGACCGCCATCGCCAGGGCCAGCCCGTCCGCCTGCGGGAAGCGGCGGCCCGTACGGGCGCTGAAGACGATGTATGCCGCCCACATGGCGCCGGCGCCCAGGGCGAAGGCCGCTCCTGTGGGGTCGAGGCCGCTGAAGCCTCCGCCGCCGAGGAGGAAGACACCGGCGAGGGCGAGTGCCGCCCACACCAGGTTGATCGCGCGGCGGGAGGCGAGGACCGAGAGGGCGAGCGGGCCGAGGACCTCCAGCGTGACGGCGGGGCCCAGCGGGATGCGGGCGACGGCCTGGTAGAAGAGGCCGTTCATCGCGGCCATGGTGATGCCGAAGACGACTACCGTGCTCCAGTCGGTGCGCGAGTGGCCGCGCAGTCGCGGACGGCAGACCAGCAGCAGGACGACCGCCGCCACGAACAGGCGCAGCGACACCACCCCGAGGGCACCCGCCCTCGGCATCAGGGTCACCGCCAGCGCGCCGCCGAACTGCACGGAGATGCCGCCCGCGAGCACCAGGCCCACGGGCCCGAGGGATCCGAGGCGGCCGGGGCCGCCGGGGCCGCCGGGGCCGCCGGCCGGGGAGGGCGTGGCGGCCGTCGCGGACTGGGGCGTGGTGGCGCTGGCGGGGGTGGTCACGGGCGGTCCTGTGCTCGTCGGCTCCGGGTGCGGGCTGTACACCGGCCTGCACTCCGCGTACATCCCGATGCACTTCCCAGTCCAGAGTAATGGACTCGGTCAGGTGCGTGAAGCCATTTTGCCGCTGTCTTGGTCAGTGAGACGCGTTCCTCAGCGCCGGGAGAGGTAGAGACCGAACGCCTTGTACAGCAGCCGGTTGAGGGGGTACTCCCATTCGCCGAGATACTCGACGGCCTCGCCGCCGGTGCCCACCTTGAAGCGGAGCAGGCCCAGCAGGTGGCTGGACTCCTCCAGGGTGTCGGTGATGCCGCGCAGGTCGTAGACGGCGGCGCCGAGTGCGTGGGCGTCGGTCATCATGCGCCACTGCACGGCGCTGCTCGGCTGGACCTCACGCCGGCGGCCGGTGGAGGCGCCGTAGGAGTACCAGACGTGGTCGCCGACGGTCAGCATGGTGGCCGCGGCGAGCACCTCGCCGTCGTGGTACGCGAGGTAGAGCCGCATACGGTCCGGGTGTTCGGCGGTGAGCGCGCTCCACATGCGCTGGAAGTAGGCGAGCGGGCGCGGGACGAACTGGTCCCGCTCGGCGGTCTCGCTGTACAGCTCGTGGAAGGCCGGCAGATCCTCGAGGTCGCCGCGTACGACCTTCACGCCGGCCTTCTCCGCCTTCTTGATGTTGCGCCGCCACTGCTGGTTCAGGCCGTCCTGGATGTCGTCGAGCGACCGGCCCGCGAACGGCACCTGGAAGACGTACCGGGGCTGCCCCGCGGCGAAGCCGCCCTCGCCGCCGGCCTCGGTCTGCCGCCAGCCCATGCGGCGCAGATCGCCGGCGATCCGGCCGGCGCGCGGGTCGTACGACGTCGCCCGCACGTTCCGCAGCCGCCCGGCGGCCGGGTCCGCGATCCCCGCCTTGACCGCCTCGGCGCTCCAGCGGCGCACCGCGACCGGCGGGCCCATCCGCACGGCGAAGGCGCCCCGCCGTCTCAGGTGCGCGAGCATCGGCTCGAGCAGCCGCTCCAGGCCGGGCTCGTGCCAGTCGACGAGCGGGCCCTCGGGCAGATACGCGAGGTATCTCCGCAGCCCGGGGAACCGCGGTCCGGGCAGCGGGCGCAGCAGGACGAGCCCCGCGCCGACGAGCCGCCCGACCGCGTCGAACCAACCCAGGCTCTCCGCCCGCCAGTCGGGCTTCACCTCGCCCCAGGACGGTACCTGTGTGTGGCTGGCGGAGGGGCGGGCCGCGACGAACGCGAGGTGCTCGTCACGGGTGATCGGTCTGACGCGGACGCTCATACGCGGGCTCCTTCGAGTGGCTGGTCCCGCGAGCGTAGGAGCGGCCCGGCCCTCCTCCGGCTCAGACACTCGGGTCCGCCCGTCACGTGGTCCGAACGCCTCAAGCGCGTCCGCGTTCGTCCGTGCGGGCGGCTCCCCCGAGGGGCGGCGAGGTCATCGGGGCCGGCCGCACCCCCGCTTCACCGCTCGTCCTCCGGCTCGATCCGTCCCCCTCCGGCCTCATCCCCCGCCCCCTCCAGCGCCGCCGCCAGCACCTCCGCCAAATGGCTCCCCCGCACCCCCGCGAGCTGTTCGAGCTGCGTGCGGCAGGAGAAGCCGTCCGCCAGGACCACCGTGCCGTCCGGGGCGTCCCGTACCGACGGCAGGAGCTGTTCCTCCGCGCAGGACGTGGACACCTCGTAGTGGCCCTTCTCGAAGCCGAAGTTCCCCGCGAGACCGCAGCAGCCGCCGCTCAGTTCGCCGGAGAGCAGAGCGGCTCGACGCAGCCGGCGGTCGGCGGCGTCGCCCAGTACCGCGTGCTGATGGCAGTGGGTCTGCCCGGCCACCGGGCGGTCGACGCGCGGCGGCGTCCAGTCGGGGGCGTGGCGTTCCAGCGTCTCGGCGAAGGTGAGGACCTTCGCGGCGAGGCGGGCCGCGCGCGGGTCGTCGTGCAGCAGCTCGGGGACGTCGGTGCGCAGGGCGGCGGCGCAGCTCGGCTCCAGGACCACGACCGGGGCGTCCGTCTCCAGCGCCGGTTCCATCAGGTCGAGCGTGCGGCGCATGACCGCCCGGGCGCGGTCCAACTGGCCCGTCGAGACATACGTCAGCCCGCAGCAGACGCGCCCCCGGCCGCGCAGCACCGACAGCGGATCCATCGCGACCGTCCGCCCGTCGCCCACCGGCGGTTTCACCAGCCGCAGCGTCGGCGGCAGCCCCACCCGCAGCCCGGCCGCCTCCAGCACTCGCACGGCGGCCTGCCCGACGGAGGGCGAGAGGTGCTCGGTGAAGGTGTCGGGCCACAGGATGACCAGGGCGCCCGAACCGGGGGTCGCCTCACCCCGCCGCCGCTCCCACCACCGGCTGAACGTCCGCCTCGCCACCCGCGGGATGTCCCGCTCGGGTGCGATCCCGCCCAGCCGTTTCGCCGCCCACGCGAAGGGCCGTACCCCCGCGAGCGCGTTGACCAGCCATGCCGTGCGGGTGCGGGACACCGCCCGGAGCCACACGGGAAGCCGTCCCATCGAGTAGTGCGCGGCCGGCCGGCGGCGCCCCGCGTAGTGGTGGTGGAGGAACTCCGCCTTGTACGTGGCCATGTCGACCTCGACCGGGCAGTCCGAGCGGCAGCCCTTGCAGGACAGGCACAGGTCCAGCGCGTCCCGCACCTCGGTCGAGCGCCAGCCGTCGGTCACGACCTCACCCGCGAGCATCTCGTGCAGCAGCCGGGCACGCCCGCGCGTGGAGTGCTCCTCCTCGCCGGTCGCCCTGAAGGACGGGCACATCACGGAGGAGCCGGACACCGACGTCGTACGGCACTTGGCGACGCCCACGCAGCGCCGTACCGCCGCCGAGAAGTCACCGCCGTCGGAGGGGTAGCCGAAGGCGACGTCGACCGGTTCGCGGGGCAGGACGGAGAAGCGCAGGTCGGCGTCGAGGGGCGCGGGGCGTACGAGCATGCCGGGGTTGAGCAGGTCGTCGGGGTCCCATACGCCCTTCGCCCGTTCGAAGAGGCCCACCATCTCCTCGCCGTACATCCGGGGCAGCAGCTCCGCCCGTGCCTGCCCGTCCCCGTGCTCACCGGAGAGCGACCCGCCGTGCGCCACCACCAGTTCCGCGAGCTCCTCCGAGAAGCGGCGGAAACGGGCGACTCCGGGCTCCGTCAGCAGGTCGAAGTCGATACGGACGTGGATGCAGCCGTCCCCGAAGTGCCCGTACGGCGTGCCGCGCAGCCCGTGCGCGGTGAGCAGCCCCCGGAAGTCCCGCAGATACGCCCCGAGCCGGGCGGGCGGCACCGCACAGTCCTCCCACCCCGGCCAGGCCTCGCTGCCGTCCGGCATGCGCGTCGCCGTACCGCTCGCGTCCTCCCGGATCCGCCACAGCGCCCGCTGCCCCGCCGGGTCGGTGACCACCAGGGCGTCCACGACATCGGCCGCCCGCACGATCGCCTCCGCACGCGCACGCGCCTCCGCCGCCGACTCCCCGCCGGTCTCCACGAAGAGCCAGGCCGCGCCCTTGGGCAGGGCCGCCGCGGACGGCACCAGGTCCGCCGACATCCCCTCCACCGTCAGCGGCCCGAGCGGCAGCAGCCCGGCCGCCGCCTCGGCCGCCGCGCTCTCGTCGGCGTAGCCCAGCACGGCCAGCGCACGCGCGCGGGGCGCCTCGACCAGTCGTACGACCGCCTCCGTCAGCACCCCCAGCGTGCCCTCGGAACCGCAGAAGGAGCGGGCCACGTCGGCGCCCCGCTCGGGCAGCAGGGCGTCCAGCGCGTACCCGGAGATGCGGCGGGGCAGCTCCGGGAAGCCCGTACGCAGGCGGGACAGTTCGCCGTCCACCAGCTCCCGCAGCCCGTCCGGCGCCCCGGCCCAGTCCTGCCCGAGCCGCAGCCGCCGCCCCCGCGCGGTCACCACGTCCAGCTCGCGCACGCTGTCCGCGGTGGTCCCCCACGCCACCGAGTGCGAGCCGCACGAGTTGTTGCCGATCATGCCGCCGAGCGTGCACCGGCTGTGCGTGGACGGATCCGGCCCGAACCGCAGGCCGTGCGGTGCGGCGGCCTCCTGGAGCCGGTCGAGCACCAGCCCCGGCTGCACGACGGCCGTACGCGCCTCGGGGTCAAGCGACACCAGCCCGTTCATGTACCGGGTGAAGTCCAGCACCACACCCGTCCCCGTCGCCTGCCCGGCGATGGACGTCCCGCCGCCCCGCGCCACCACCGGCACACCGCGCCCCCGGCACACCTCCAGCACGGCCGCCACATCGTCGGTGTCGCGTGGGGTGACGACGCCCAGCGGGACGCGGCGGTAGTTGGAGGCGTCCATGGTGACCAGCGCCCTGGAGGTGACGTCGAAACGGACGTCTCCCCGTACGGCCCCGCGCAGCTCGACCTCAAGATCCGTCATACGTCCAGCAAAGCAGTCTCACGCCGACACGAAACCCGTCTCACCGGACGGACGACGTTTCGCCCAGGTTTCTGGAAAGGGCTACGCTCCCCTCCGTGGCTGAGATCCAGATTCCCGCTGACATCAAGCCCGCCGACGGACGTTTCGGCGCGGGCCCCTCCAAGGTGCGGACGGAAGCGCTGGACGCGCTGGCCGCGACCGGCACCTCCCTCATGGGCACCTCCCACCGCCAGGCCCCGGTCAAGAACCTGGTCGGCCGGGTGCGCGAGGGCATCCGCGAGCTGTTCCAGCTCCCCGACGGCTACGAGGTGATCCTCGGCAACGGCGGATCCACCGCGTTCTGGGACGTCGCGACCCACGGCCTGATCGAGAACAAGTCGCAGCACCTCAGCTTCGGCGAGTTCTCCTCCAAGTTCGCGAAGGCGTCCAAGCTCGCGCCGTGGCTGGCCGAGCCGGACGTCATCTCCTCGGACCCGGGCACGCACCCCGAGCCGGTCGCCGAGGCGGGCGTGGACGTCTACGCGTTCACCCACAACGAGACCTCGACCGGTGTCGCCATGCCGATCAAGCGCGTGGCGGGCGCCGACGAGGGCTCGCTGGTCCTGGTCGACGCCACGTCCGGCGCCGGCGGCCTGCCCGTCGACATCGCCGAGACGGACGTCTACTACTTCGCCCCGCAGAAGTCCTTCGCCTCCGACGGCGGCCTGTGGATCGGCGTCTTCTCCCCGGCGGCGATCGAGCGCGCGGAGCGCATCCACGCGTCCGGCCGCCACGTCCCGGAGTTCTTCTCGCTGCCCACGGCGATCGACAACTCCCGCAAGAACCAGACGTACAACACCCCGGGCCTCGCCACGCTGTTCCTCCTCAACGACCAGCTCGAGTGGATCAACGGCCAGGGCGGCCTGGACTGGTCGGTCCGCCGCACGGCCACGTCCGCGCGGACGCTGTACGGCTGGGCCGAGGACGTCAAGTTCGCGAACCCGTTCGTCACCGACCCGGCCAAGCGCTCGCAGGTCATCGGCACGATCGACTTCACCGACGAGGTCGACGCCGCCGCCGTCGCCAAGGTCCTGCGCGCCAACGGCATCGTCGACACCGAGCCGTACCGCAAGCTCGGCCGCAACCAGCTCCGTGTCGCGATGTTCCCGGCGATCGACCCGGCGGACGTCGAGGCGCTCACGAAGTGCGTCGACTACGTGATCGAGAAGCTCTGACCTTCTCCCGTACGTGATTCTCGTACGTGATTCGCGTACGTGACGGAGGGGCGCCCGGCGGATCACCGCGGGGCGCCCTCTCTCGTGCTCAGGCGGCCGCGCCCCGCCCGAACACCTCGAAGAGCCGGGTCAGGCTGTCCTCTTCGTAGCCTTCCGCCGCCCCGCGCCGGAACGTCTCCAGCACCGCGGCGGGCAGCGCCGTGTCCACGCCCGAGTCGCGCGTCGTGTGCACGACGTGGTCCAGGCTCGCCACGGCCATCGAGATCCGCTCGACGTCACCGGAGTGCCGCCCCGCCTCGATCCGCGGCGTGTAGAAGTCGAGGAACTGGCTCATCCCGCCCAGCGTTCCGGCCGCGTACGGCGTGATCTCGGAGGCGCCGATGCCGTTCGCGTCCGCCAGCGCCAGCATGTGCAGCCAGGCGGTCAGGGTCGTCCAGAACAGGTCCATCTGGAGTTGGTAGTAGAGCGCGGCCAGGCCCGGGTCGGCCCCGCGGTAGTCGGTGCCCGTGATGACCTTCAGGACGTCCTCGTACCGCTCGAAGAGGTCCCGGGGGCCGCTGTAGAAGGTGTCGAACTCCGGCGACCCGATGCCGGACGGCGGTGTCTGAACGCCGCCGGTGAGATGGCGCGCCCCGTGCTTCGCCGCCCAGGCGGCCCCCTCGCGGGCCCTGCCCGGGGTGTCCGAGCTGAGGTTGACCAGGACGCGGCCCTCCAGTGCCGCGGTGGCGGGCTCCAGGACGGCGTACATCGCGGCGTAGTCGGTGAGGCTCAGCACGACGACCTCGTTGGCCGCCAGTGCCTCCTCGGCGGTGGCGGCACGCACCGCGCCGTCGGCCACCAGTTCGTCGGCGCGGCTCGCGGTGCGGTTCCAGACGGTGACCCGGTAGCCGGCGTCCAGGTAGGCACCGGCCATCGCGCGGCCCATGGGCCCGAGACCGATGACAGTGACGGAAGTGCTCACAGATGTCTCCCCGAAGATCACTGAAGCGAGGACTAGAACGAACGCTCTATCCAACGAGGAACCTAGCACAGTGACTAGAGCGATCGCTCTAGCTCGGTACAGTGGCGGCGTGAAGACCAAGGCCCCGCACGACCTCGAGACCGCCGGCACCCGTGAGCGGATCGTCCGTACCGCCTCACGCCTGATGCAGCGCCAGGGCTACGAGGGCACGGGCATCAAGCAGATCTCCCGCGAGGCCGGGGCGACGCTCGGCTCCGTCTATCACTTCTTCCCGGGCGGCAAGCAGGAGCTCGGCACGGCCGCCGTACGGCTCGGCGACGAGGAGTTCACCGAGCTGCTGCGGGAGTCGCTCGGCGGGGCGCAGGAGCCGGAGAAGGCCCTTCTCGCCCTCACCGCCTCTCTCGCCCAGGGTCTGCGCGACTCCGACTGGCTCGACGGCTGCCCGGTCACCTCCACCGTCGTGGGCACGGCGACCAGCGCCCCCGGCATCCAGCAGGCCGCCGCCGAGGCGTTCGCACGCTGGCGGACGGTGGTCGCCGGGAGCCTGGTCGCGGCGGGCTTCGCCGAGACGGACGCCGAGGACCTGGCCCACACGGTGATCGCCACCCTGGAGGGCGCGGAACTGGCGTCCCAGGTCGCCCGCAGCGAGGCGCCCCTGGAGGTGGCGGGGCGTCATCTGGCACGTCTGATCGCGTCGTACAGATGACCTTCGGCGGCCGGCGGGACGCACACACGCCAAGGGGCGCCC
>NZ_JBHUQX010000074.1:0-28178 GCF_042674225.1 Streptomyces sp. NPDC056948 | reverse complement strand
CGTCCGGGCACTCAGCCGACGATGCGGTAGTGCGCGTTCTTCCAGGGCCCGACGTTCTTGAGCTTCACCTGGTACTTGCCGCCCACGCGCTTGAAGTTGACGTTCCGCGCGTCGCCCTTGTACTGGACGATGTTGCCCGGGAGGCTCTGCAGCCGGGTCTGGGCGAAGTCCCAGCTCTCGCTGACGACGGTGCCGTCGGTCTCGGGGAGGTTGTGCCGGCTCTGCCACCACTGCGTGGCCGACTCGGTCTCCGGCCCGAACGAGCCGTCGATCTGGCTCTTCTTGAAGGGCCGCCACTCACCCTCGTCGTCCTCCCACAGGGCGCCGTCCGCCCACAGGACGGTCTCCCACAGGGCGATGGCGTTGCCCTTGGCGTAGGCCTCGACGCCGAGGTTCTCCTCGTCCTCCCAGTCGTTGGTGACGGCACCGCCGCCGTCGATGCCGAAGTAGGGCGCGGCGTTCGCGGCCGGTGCCAGGGCGATCCCGGTGGCCCCGCCCCCCAACAACACGGCCGTCACCATCGCCATGGCCCGATTGCGCATGCTCATGCGGTGTTCCTTTCCGAACCGCCGTCCCCCGCGGGTCACCCCTGGGGCGGCTCGTCTCGTTTGGCACGGCACAGCGTCACGTCCGGCACCCGGACGGGGCGAGCCTTCCCGGCGTTCACGGACCGCCCAGGGACGGCTCACGCGCCGGGCGGCGGTGTCCCGGCGGAGCGTGGGACGCTCGGGGCCTCCGTGGGCCGGGCTGGGACGGAAGGCGGTGCCATGGCATCCGCGCCGGTTCCCAACAACAGGCTTTGTTGCGTCGCCCGGCCTCCTGCGCCCTCCTCCCGGCCAGGACATTGCGTGCATGGATGATGACTGGCAGCAACAGATCGACGCTCTCCAGGAGGAGTTGGTCCGCCGCGACGACCCCGCCGCCTGGGTGCGGGAGGCCGACGCGATGGACGCCTCGCGGCGCTATCCCGCTCTGTCGCTGCGCGGGCCGGTCTTCGGGGTCGCCGCGCAGGATCCCGCGGTCGGGCCTCAGTGGCGGCTGCTGAAGCCGGTGACGGACGGCATGCCGCAGATGGCCCGGGACGGGCTGCACTCGCACCTGTGGTTCACGGCCAAGGACGACACCGACGACCCGGCCGTCCGGCGCGAACTGCTGGCCGCCGTCGCGGTGATGGAGCGCGAGCCGGTGAACGAGGTGGAGGTGTGCGGCGTGCGCTACCGGGTCGTACGCGGCGACGAGTTCGCGCGCTGCGACGACGACGGTCTTGAGCCGCCGCGCCCCACCGATCTGGAGCCGGTGCGGCGGTCGTGGGACAAGCGGGCGAAGGACACCGCGTCCCCGGACATCGGCTTCGTCCTCGACCCGGCCCGCCCGGACGGCCTGGCGGCGGGCGCGCTGCGGCTGGGTCTGAGCGACTTCGCGTACACGGGCGCCCGTTTTCCCTCCGACGTCCGCGAGGACTCCGAGCGTGCGGTGGCCACGCACCCGGACCCCGTGCTGCTGCCCACCGGATTCGGCGTGGTCGAGCAAGGCCGCCACGGCTGGCAGCCCTGCGGCACGCTCATGGCCACGCCCCACGACGTCCGGCGTCTGCTCTACAACGGCATGTCCGAGATCTGGGCCATGCTGTACCGGTACGACGAGACCAAGAAGGCGAAGTACGCGCGCGCCGCCGAGGAGTACAAGGCGCTCGACCGCGCCGATGAGTTCCGTTTCGACGACCGTCTCTTCCGGATCTGCCGCGTCGAACGTTTTCTGCGCATGGGGCCCGGCGGACCGGAGGGCCCGCGGCCGTCGGACATCGACGAGTACGGCCCCATGAAGATGCACCCGACGATGGACGAGGACGGCACCATCCACCACGAGTCGGAGGCGACGGGCTAGGAGCGTTCCATCAGCCGCTTGAGGGCGGTGAGGTCGGCGGCGACCGCCTCGGCGTCGCGGCGGAACTCCTCGTCGCTCATGCCGGGCCGCCGGCGCAGTGTGAACACCACCTCGCAGCCGGGGCCGTCGGTGATCACCCGCATCGGGTTGTGCACGGTCTGCCCCGAGGGCAGGGTGACCTCATGGTCGAGCACGCCGAACTCGTTCCTGGGCGTGAACACGACCACAACCCGCCCCATGGGAGACTCCCCCACCCACTGGCCGTCCACGCGTTCTATGGAGCGGGCCAGCCCGGGAGCCCAGCCGGGGACGTTGACGGGATCGGAAACGTAGTCGTAGACCTCCTGGGCAGGGCGGTCGATGGGGATGCCCAGGTGCCGGGATCGCTGTGTCGTGGTCGTCATGGCGGCGACGTTACGGGGCCGGCCGGGGGTGGTCTTGAAAGGATCGGACAGGGGTGCGGGTGCGGGTGGGCGATCCGGTGTCCGTTTCCTTCAAGACCGGCCGCCCCGGGCCTGCCTACGGTGGCCCCATGACCGCACGATTCGATGCCATCGGCCTGGTCGTCTCCGACATGGCCGCCTCCGTCGCCTTCTACCGCCGGCTCGGGTTCGCCTTCCCTGAAGGCGCCGAGAACCAGCCGCACGCCGAGGCCGAACTGCCCGGCGGGCTCCGGCTGCTGTTCGACACCGAGGAGACGGTCCGCTCCTTCCTCCCCGAGTGGGAGCCGCCCGCCGGCGGGGGCCGCACCTCGCTGGCCCTGCGGTGCGACGGTCCGTCGGAAGTGAACGCGTTGTACGAGGAGCTGGTGGGCTCCGGGTACCACGGCGAGCTCAAGCCCTGGGACGCCTTCTGGGGACAGCGGTACGCCGTGGTGCTCGACCCGGACGGCAACGGGGTGGACCTGTTCGCCCCGCTAGCCTCGTCCGGCGAGTAGCTCGCCCAGCGGCAGACCCGCCAACTCCCTGACATCGCGGGCCAGATGGGCCTGGTCGGCGTATCCGGCCCGGGCGGCCGTGTCCGCGAAGGGCACACCGCCCCTGGCCAGTGCGAGGGCGCGGCGCAGCCGCAGGATGCGGGCCAGGGTCTTGGGGCCGTAGCCGAACGCGGCCAGGGAGCGGCGGTGCAACTGGCGTGCGCCCAGGCCGAGTTCGTCGGCGGTCACAGCGACCGGGCGGCCCGTGTCGAGGGCGGTGACGACCTGCCGCAGCACGGGGTCCGGGGGTTCGGCACCGGCCGCCTGCCGCAGCGCCACGTCCTCCAGGCCGCTCGCCGGGTCGGGGGCCGCGTTCACGCGGTCGGCCAGGCGGCGTACCTCCGAGACCGGCCACAGGTCCGCCAGCTCGACGCGGCGGTCACGCAGCTCGTGCGCCGGTACGCCCAGGAGCGTGGGAGCCGTGCCCGGGTAGAAGCGCACCCCGGCCCAGGCACCGGCCTCGCCGCCCGTGAGGTACGCGTGAGTGTCGGGCCCGGCGACCAGCAGCCGCCCTTCGTGCCACAGCAGGTCCATGCACCCGTCGGGCAGCACACGCCCCACCCCGTCCCGGCCCGGGGTGTTGGTCCACACGACCGCTCCCGCCAGCCGCGACGCCCACTCCACGTACACATGTGCCAGGCTACGCCGCCCGTGCCCGGTCACGCCGCCCGTGCCCGGTACTCCACCGGGCTCACCCCGTACACCCGCTTGAACGCCGTCGACAGGGCGAACGCGCTGCCGTAGCCGACGCGGCGGGCCACCGCGTCGAGCGTGTCGTCGGAGTCGCGCAGACGGTCGGCGGCGAGGGCGAGGCGCCAGCCGGTGAGGTACGTCATCGGGGGTTCGCCCACCAGGCCGGTGAAGCGGCGGGCGAGCGCGGCGCGGGACACTCCCGCCTTGGCGGCGAGGGAGGCGACGGTCCACGGGTGGGCGGGGTCGTCCTGGAGCAGGCGCAGGACCCCGCCGACGACGGGGTCGGCGAGGGCCCGGTACCAGGCGGGGGCCTCCGCCTCCGGGCGGGCGAACCAGGCCCGCAGCGCGGCGATGACCAGCAGGTCGAGCAGCCGGTCCAGGACGACCTCCTGGCCCGGCTCGTCCCGGACGATCTCCTCGGCGACGTACGGCGTGAGCGGGCAGGCCCATACGTCGGCCGGGAGGGTGAGCAGCGGCGGCAGGGCGTCCAGCAGCCGTCCGCTGACCTCGCCCTGCATCGGGTACGTGCCGATCAGCATCACGGTGGCCCCGTCGAGCCGGTCGCCCCAGGTGCGGACGCCCAGGTCCATGGAGCCGTTGAGGGGCCGTCCGTCGGGGTAGCGGCACTCCTGGTCCGGCAGGATCAGCGCCTGCGGGGCCGTACCGGGGTCGTCGGCGCAGGTGTACGGGTCCGGGCCGCGGGCGATGGCGAGATCCCCGGCCCGCAGCCGGGCCCGTTCGCCCCGGTCGGGCACGACCCAGGCCTCGCCGCGCACGACGAGCATCACGGTGAGCGGGGCCCGGTCCTCCACGCGGACCGCCCACGGCGGGTCGAAACACGCCCTGATCATGAACGCGCCCCGGGCGCGGGGGCCGTCCAGTAGCCCTGCGACTGCGTCCATGGGGCCAGCGTAGACGCGGGCGTATGGGAATGAGCCGTTCAGCGATGGTTCCGTGCCGTGTACGGCAGTTGACTCGACGGCATGACGAACACGACACGGAACACGCAGAGCATGACGGTTGTGGTGACGGGCGCCTCGGGCCGCACGGGGAGCCGGGTGGCGCGGGCCGCGGAGGCCGCGGGACTCACGGTGCGGGCCGCGTCCCGGGCGACCGGCTTCGACTGGTGGGACCGCTCGACCTGGGCGGCGACCCTGCGCGGCGCCGACGCGGCCTATCTCGCGCACCCCACGGACGTCGGCGCGCCGGGCGCCGCCGAGGCGGTCGGGGCGCTGGCGCGCGAGGCGGTCGGGCTCGGGGTGCGGCGGCTGGTGCTGCTGTCCGCGCGGGGCGAGGACCAGGCCCTGCCGACCGAGGAGGCGCTGCACGCCTCGGGGGCGGACTGGACGGTCGTACGGGCCGCGTGGTTCGCGCAGAACTTCAGCGAGGGCCCGCTGGTGGCGGAGCTGCGGGAGCGCGGTGAGCTGGTGTTCCCGGCCGACGAGGTGCGGGAGCCGTTCCTCGACGTGCGGGACATCGCGGACGTGGTGGTGAGCGCGCTGACGGGCGGCGAGCGGTACGTGGGCCGGACGCTCACCCTGTCCGGGGCGCGGCTGCTGACCTTCGGGGAGGCGGTCGCCGAGATCGCCGGGTCGACGGGGCGGCCGCTGACGTACCGGGCGGTCTCCACCCGGGACTACGGCGAGGCGATGGTCGGCTTCGGGCTGCCACCGGAGGAGGTCGCGGCCATGACCGGCATCTTCGACACCCTCCTCGACGGCCGCAACGCGCACCTCGAGGACGGCGTACGGGAGGTCCTGGGCCGTGCGCCGCGTGCCTTCACGGACTTCGTCCGGGAGGAGGAGGCGGCCGGAACCTGGAAGCCCTGACGCCGGCCCGGAGGCCGCGGCGAGGACACGTCCCTCACTGCTCGGAGGGTGGCCGCGCCTCCCCGTCGGCCTCGCTCTTCTTCGCGTGGGTGCTCTTCACGTGGGTGCTCTTCACATGCGTGCGCAGGCGGGCCGAGACATCCTCCGGGGGGAGGAAGCGGGACCAGCGTTCCGGGAACTCGGAGGGCATGTCGGGGTCGGCCTCCCCCGCGGCGGCGGCGCGGGCCACGTACTCGGCGACCTGCGCCTGCCGCAGCCGCTCGTTGGCCTCGCGGGCCGCGGCCGTGGCGGCGGCCGGCCAGACCCGGTCGATGGCGGCGTTGACCGCGGCCCCGACCAGCACGGCGAACGCGGACACACCGATCCACAGCAGCACGGCGACGGGCGCGGCCAGGGAACCGTAGATCGTGGGGCCCTCGACCGTGCTGGTCAGGTAGATCCGCAGCAGGAAGCTGCCCAGCACCCACATGCCGAGGGCGACGAGCGCGCCGGGCACGTCCTCGATCCACGGGGAGCGGACGGGGACGGACACGTGGTACAGGGTCGTGAGGAAGGCGATCGACAGCAGGATCACCACAGGCCAGTACAGGACCTGCACGACCGTCGTCGACCACGGCACGATCCGCACCACCGCGTCCGGTCCGGCCACCATCAGCGGCAGCGCGACAGAGCCGATCAGCAGGGCCACGATGAACAGCGCGAAGGCCAGCAGGCGGGTCTTGACGATGCCCCGGACGCCGTCGAGGCCGTACATGACGGTGATGGTGTCGATGAAGACGTTCACGGCGCGGGAGCCGGACCACAGGGCGAACAGGAAGCCGATGGAGATGATGTCGGGCCGGCCGCCCTTCACCACGTCGTGCAGGATCGGCTCGGCGATCTCCCTGACGCCCTGGTCGGAGAGCACCGTGCGCGCGGCCTCCAGGATGTTGGCCTGGAGGCTCTCGATGGTGTCGGCGCCGGTCCAGGCGTCGACGTAGCCGAGCAGTCCGATCATGCTGAGCAGCAGCGGCGGCACCGACAGCAGCGTGAAGAACGCGGCCTCGGCGGCCAGGCCCAGGATGCGGTACTCGATGCAGGAGTTGACGGTGTCCTTGAGCAGCAGCCAGGCGGTCCTGCGCTTGGATACGTTCCGGTAGAGAGCCCGCGCCCGGTGGAGGCGTCCGGAGGGTGTGTCGGGGGTTTCACTTGCTGGCTGCACCCCCTAACGGTATCCGTCGCGCCCGACCGCACTCACCCGGTAGGTTCGCACCATGGCTGGCAGCACCCACTCCGTGAGCAACCAGGTCCCGCCGCTGGTCGGGTACGACGTCTTCGCGGCCGACCGGGCCCTCACGGCCGGGGTCGAACGGCATCTGGATCCGGATCTGCTCGACGAGGTGTTCGGCGAGCTGTCGGCGCTCGGACGGGCCTCCGGCTCGGCCCAGGTGCAGGAGTGGGGAGCGCAGGCCAACGAGAATCCGCCCCGGCTGCGCACGCACGACCGGTACGGCGAGCGGATCGACGAGGTCGAGTTCCATCCGTCCTGGCACCGGCTGCTCGGCAAGGGCGTCTCGGCCGGTCTGACGGCGGCCTGGGGCCGACCGGGCGGGCATGTCCGGCGGGCGGCCGCCTTCCTCGTGTGGACGCAGGTCGAGGCCGGCAACGGCTGCCCCTTGTCGATGACGCACGCGGCGGTGCCCGCCCTGCGCACGGACCCGGAGCTGGCCGCCGAGTGGGAGCCGCGGCTGACGTCCATGGTCTACGACCGTGAGCTGCGGCCCGCCCACCTGAAGGCCGGCGCGCTGTTCGGGATGGGCATGACGGAGAAGCAGGGCGGCAGCGACGTCCGGGCGAACACCACCTCCGCGCGGCCGCTCGCCGAGGACGGGACGTACCAACTGACCGGGCACAAGTGGTTCTGCTCGGCGCCCATGTCCGACGGCTTCCTGGTGCTGGCGCAGGCTCCGGGCGGGCTGACCTGCTTCCTGGTGCCGCGCGTACTGCCGGACGGGACGCGCAACGTGTTCCTGCTCCAGCGGCTGAAGGACAAGCTCGGCAACCGGTCGAACGCGTCCAGCGAGGTCGAGTTCGACGGTACCTGGGCCCGCCGGGTCGGCGAGGAGGGTCGGGGGGTGCGCACCATCATCGGGATGGTCGCGGCGACCCGGCTCGACTGTGTGCTGGGCTCGGCGGGGCTGATGCGGCAGGCCGTGGCGCAGGCGGTGCACCACTGCACCCACCGCGAGGCGTTCGGCGGGAAGCTCGTCGACAAGCCGCTGATGCGCAACGTCCTCGCCGATCTCGCCCTGGAGTCGGAGGCGGCGACGACTCTGGCGATGCGGCTCGCGGCCGCCTACGACGACGGCGGCGAGCAGGAGCGGGCGCTGCTGCGGATCGCGGTGCCGGCCGCCAAGTACTGGGTGACCAAGCGGTGCCCGCCGGTGGCGGTGGAGGCGGCGGAGTGCCTGGGCGGCAACGGGTACGTCGAGGAGTCCGGAATGCCGCGGCTGGTGCGGGAGTCGCCGCTCAACTCGGTCTGGGAGGGCGCGGGCAATGTCCAGGCCCTCGATGTGCTGCGGGCGTTGCAGCGGGAGCCGGGCGCGCTGGACGCGTATCTGCGGGAGGTCGGGAAGGCGCGCGGCGCCGATCACCGTCTCGACGGGGCCATCAAGAACCTGCTGACCGAACTGGCCGATCTGGAGGGCGTGGAGGGGCGGGCGCGACGGCTGGCGGAGCGGCTCGCGCTGGTGCTCCAGGGGTCGCTGCTCGTCCGGTTCGCGCCGCCGCAGGTGGCCGACGCGTTTTGCGCCGCTCGGCTGGGCGGCGACGGGGGCGCGGCCTTCGGCACGTTGCCGCACACGCTGGATCTGGCGGCGGTGGTGGAGCGGGCGCGTCCGGTCTCCTGACCTGGTGTTCCGATCCGCTTGCGCGGGAGCGGGGGTGGTGCTGCGCCGACACGGCACCACCCCCGCCGCACTGGCCCGTTCGAGCCATCGAACGCCGCTCGGGACGGCGCCGCTCAATTTTCAGCCACGGCCGGGCCGTCCACCAGGGTTGCAGCGGGTTGCAACTTGATGCCGACTGTGTGCGGACTGTGCGCGTCCGTCAGGGGCAGACGACACTATGAGACGGACAGTCAGAAACGGCTCCGGGGGGACACGCCGATGGACGTCACGCAGCTCGCCGCCGTGAACGCCACGCGGGCGGCCCGGGTACTCGACGAGGTCCGTTCCGCCCGGCTCGCCGGGCAGCCCGCGCCCGTGGCGCCGCGGCCGGTGATCGAGCAGTCCTGGGAGCGGATGCTGCGCAGCGGCGTCGACCCGGACCACGACTTCCGGGCGGGGCTGCTGCCCCTCGAGGAGGTGCGGCGGCGGCGCGAGACGTCGGCGCTGCGCCATGTGCTGCCGGTGCTGCGGGAGGGGCTGCTGGCGGTCGCGGACATCGCCCACCACATCATGGTGGTCGCCGACGAGGACGGCCGGGTGCTGTGGCGCGAGGGCAGCGCGCCGGTGCTGCGCAAGGCCGACGGGCTCGGGTTCGAACTCGGCGCGGACTGGCGCGAGGACGTCGTCGGCACGAACGGTCTGGGCACTCCGGCCGTGGTGCGCCGGCCCGTCCAGGTCTTCGCCTCCGAGCACTTCGTGCGCTCCCAGGCCGGCTGGACCTGTGCCGGCGCTCCCCTGACGGATCCGCGGGACGGCCGGCTGCTGGGCGTGGTGGACGTGAGCGGGCCGCTGGAGACGATGCACCCGGCCACGCTCGCCTGGGTCGACTCGGTGGCCAAGCTCGCCGAGGCCCGGCTGCGGGAGATGCACACGGAGTCGCTGGAGCGGCTGCGCGCGGTGGCGGCGCCGGTGCTGGCCCGGCTCGGCGGGCGTGCCCTGGTGGTCGACCCGGACGGCTGGACCGCCGCGGTGAGCGGAATGCCGTACACGCGGCGGGTCGCCCTGCCGAAGTCGCTGTCGGCGGGCCCGCGATGGCTGCCGGCGCTCGGGCGGTGCTCGGTGGAGCCGCTGGCCGGGGGCTGGCTGGTGCGGGCGGCCGCGGACGAGCCGGTGCCGCGCGGGGCGACCAGGATCGTGCTGGACCTCAGACAGGCGCGCAGATGGTCGGTCGAGGTCTCCGGGGGCGCCGGGTCCTGGGCCCGCGAACTGAGTCCCCGGCATGCCGAGTTGCTGTACCTCCTCGCCGTCCACCGCACCGGCCGCAGCGCCTCGGGCCTGGCCGGTGACGTGTTCGGCGACCCGGCCCGCACGGTGACGGTGCGTGCCGAGATGTCGCGGGTACGGCGGTATCTGGGGGCGTTACTGGAGCACCGGCCGTACCGCTTCGCCGAGGAGGCCGAGGTCGAGATGCTGCTCCCGGCCGACCCGCGCGATCTGCTGCCGTACTCGACGGCACCGGCGGTGCGCGGGCTCCGTAGGTCCGCACCGGCCCCCTGAGGTTCACCGGACGTGCCGACCGGGACGCACGACCCTCCCCCAGAGGTACATCTTTCGCATATTTGCGGGGTCTTCGTCCGCCACCCCGCTCACCTGCCGTAGCATCCCTCTACGGGCCACCCCACCTGCTCCTCCGTCAACGTATGGATCATCAGGCGCAGTTGACCCGCCTCGGGAGGACGTTATGAAGCATCGCGGCAGACACCGGCGGCGCAGGCGGGGCAGGGCGGTACGGGCGACGCTGGCCGGGACGGCCCTCGCGCTCACCGCCGCCGCCACCCTGATCAGCGCTTCGCAGGCCGAGGTCACGGATGCCCCGGGGACTCTGAAGCCGCTCAGCGCGTCGGCCGAGGACGGGCGGCTGCCGCTGGCCGAGCACCGGGTGCCCGGGCCATGGCTCGACCGGCTCTCCTCCGAGATGGGCCGACCCGTCGGCGTCGGCGCGGTGCTGGAGAGCGCCGACCGCCCGCTGCGGGACGCGGCCG
This sequence comes from Streptomyces sp. NPDC056948, assembly GCF_042674225.1. NCBI lineage: Bacteria > Bacillati > Actinomycetota > Actinomycetes > Kitasatosporales > Streptomycetaceae > Streptomyces > Streptomyces sp. NPDC056948. The sequence goes on along the minus strand of NZ_JBHUQX010000074.1, from coordinate 17,887 downwards.
ACTGCCCGACCGCCGAGAAGCACGCCCTGCCGGTCGAACCGGCGGCCACGCGTGCGTACTGCTTCGGCGGCTCCGACACCCGCGGCTGGCGGCCTGGCGCGGTCACCACCTCGGGGGACGCGGACGACGACGGCCGCTGGGGCGAGAACCGTGTGATCCTCTCCGGCTGGACCAACGGCGCCGAAGGCGGCTCCATGGACGGCCCGGCACCCGGGCAGGGCCTGGCCAAGGTCGCCTTCGTCGACGCGAACGACCCGGACCGGCTCCGCTACACCTGGGCCCTGCTGGCCGTCCCGGTGGACGGCGGTCACGACTACCGGGGGCTGGTCTCTCCGCTGTCCGGCATGGTCTGGTACCAGGACAAGCTGCTGGTGACGACCCGCGAGGGCGGCCGGGACGCGCTGTACGTGTACGACATGAACCGCATCCAGCGCGCCACCGTCGAGTCCGACGCGGTCGGCCGGGTGCGCGGCGGCTGGGCGGCGCACGGCTACCGGTACGTGCTGCCCGCCGTCGGCTCGTACACCCTGCCCGGCGGCGACGACGAGCCGCGCCCGGCCACCGTCTCCCTGGACCGCAGCACCTCCCCCGACAGTCTGGTCGCGAGCGAGTGGGTGCCCGCGGACGGCGACCGGCGCACCCGGCTGTGGCGCTATCCGCTGAGCCGGGACCCGGCCCGGGCCGGTCTGCTCACCACCGACTCCTCCGGGCACGCGGACCCCGTCGAGGCGTACGAGACGAAGACGACCGACGTGCGGGGCGTGCTGGCGTACCGCTCCGGCTGGTACCTCGACCGCGCGGCGGGCTCACCGGGCGGGCACGGGACGCTGTGGCGCCAGGACACGGACAGCGCCCGGGCGACGGAGTGCGGGACGGACGAGACCCGCCACTGCTGGAGCGGCCGGTCGGGCTCCCTGTCCTACTGGGAGGAGACCGGCGAGGTCTGGTCCCAGTCCGGCCGCATGCTGTTCGCACTGCCCCTGTCCTCGGTCGACCGGGCCCTCGACTAGGGCGCGTCCGGCGGGGTGGCGCCCCCGGCCACGGCCCCGGGCGTTCGACAGGTCGTCACACCTGATGATTTCCTGACCCTCATGCCGACCATCGCCGTGACCACCTGGTCCCTGGAGCAGACCGCCCCGACCGACCTGCTGCCGGCCTCCGCGCCGGAGGGGGACGTCCGGGTCGTCCGCTCCGAGGTGCCCTCGCCCGAGTTCAGCCGGTTCCTGTACGCGTCGGTGGGCGGCGACATCCGCTGGACCGACCGGCTGAGCTGGTCGTACGCCCGCTGGCAGGAGCACCTGGAGCGGCCCGGCGTGGAGACCTGGGTGGCCTACGACCGGGGCACGCCCGCCGGGTACGTGGAGCTGGAGGCGCAGGACGACGCGGTCGTGGAGATCGTCTACTTCGGACTGCTGCCCGGCTTCCGCGGCCGGCGGATCGGCGGCCACCTGCTGTCGTACGGCACGGCCCGGGCCTGGGACCTCGCGGACCGCTGGGCGGGACTGACCCCGACGAAGCGGGTCTGGCTGCACACGTGCAGCAAGGACGGCGAGCACGCGATGGACAACTACCGGCGCCGTGGGTTCACGCTGTTCGACACCAAGGTCGAGGAGGAAGCGGACGTCGCCGCTCCGGGACCGTGGCCTGGGGCGTTCCCCGTCTGACCTGGTCGGACACCCCGGGGCGACCCAATGTGACCAAGGACACGCGTGTCTTGGATTTCGAGACACGAGTGTCCGAATCTTGGACGAAGCTGGACTGTGTCCAGATCGCCGTGACACGCTTCCGTCATGTCTGGAACTGGAATTGCCTTGGTGAGTCGGCGGCACGTCGACCTCGGCCGCATGTCCAGCGCCATCTGTCCGGCGCGCTGAGAGCATCTGAGAGCACTCACGCAGCGCCCGACATCCCCCTTCTCGACTCCTTTCCCGCGCAATGACGCGCACGTATGCCCATGCGCCCGCGCGCGCAGGTCAGAGCCGCTTTCCCGCCTGTCCCGAAGGACGTATCAACCATGGCCGCCACCCCGCAGAAGCCTGCCGCCGCGACTCCCCGCCGCAAGGTGAGCCGTCACCGCGGTGAGGGTCAGTGGGCCGTGGGACACCACACCCCGCTCAACGGCAACGAGCAGTTCAAGAAGGACGACGACGGTCTCAATGTGCGGACACGCATTGAGACGATCTACTCCAAGCGGGGCTTCGACTCGATCGACCCGAACGACCTGCGCGGCCGGATGCGCTGGTGGGGCCTGTACACCCAGCGCCGTCCCGGGATCGACGGCGGCAAGACCGCGATCCTGGAGCCGGAGGAGCTGGACGACGAGTACTTCATGCTGCGCGTCCGCATCGACGGCGGGGCGCTGACCACACAGCAGCTCCGGGTCATCGGTGAGATCTCGCAGGAGTTCGCGCGCGGCACCGCCGACATCACGGACCGGCAGAACGTCCAGTACCACTGGATCCGGATCGAGGACGTGCCCGAGATCTGGAACCGGCTGGAGGGCGTGGGCCTGTCCACGGTCACCGCCTGCGGCGACACCCCGCGCGTGATGATCGGCTCGCCCGTCGCCGGCATCGCCGACGACGAGATCATCGACGCCACCCCGGCCCTGGAGGAGATGAAGCGCCGCGTCCTGAACAACCCGGCGTACTCGAACCTCCCCCGCAAGTTCAAGACCGCGATCTCGGGTTCGCCGGTGCTGGACGTGGTGCACGAGATCAACGACGTCGCGTTCGTCGGCGTCCGGCACCCCGAGCACGGCCCGGGCTTCGACGTGTGGGTCGGCGGCGGCCTGTCCACCAACCCCAAGCTGGGCGTGCGGCTGGGCACCTGGGTGTCGATCGACGAGGTCCCGGACGTCTACGAGGGCGTCATCTCGATCTTCCGCGACTACGGCTACCGCCGGCTGCGCACCCGCGCCCGGCTGAAGTTCCTCGTCGCCGACTGGGGCGCGGAGAAGTTCCGCCAGGTGCTGGAGGACGAGTACCTCAAGCGCAAGCTGGTCGACGGCCCGGCCCCCGAGCAGCCGTCCCAGCAGTGGCGCGACCACATCGGCGTGCACCGGCAGAACGACGGCCGCTTCTACGTCGGCTTCGCCCCGCGCGTGGGACGCGTCGACGGCGCGACCATCACGAAGATCGCCGACCTCGCCGAGGCCCACGGCTCGGGCCGGGTGCGCACCACCGTCGAGCAGAAGATGATCGTCCTCGATGTCGCGGAGGACAAGGTCGAGTCGCTGGTCGAGGGCCTGGAGGCGCTCGACCTGACCGCCCGGCCGTCCACGTTCCGGCGCGGCACCATGGCCTGCACCGGCATCGAGTTCTGCAAGCTCGCCATCGTCGAGACCAAGCAGCGCGGCTCGCAGCTCATCGACGAACTGGAGCGCCGTCTGCCGGACTTCGACGAGCCGCTCACCATCAACCTCAACGGCTGCCCGAACGCCTGCGCCCGTATCCAGGTCGCGGACATCGGTCTCAAGGGCCAGCTCGTCGTCAACGGCCAGGGCGAGCAGGTCGAGGGCTACCAGGTGCACCTCGGCGGCGCGCTGGGCCTGGAGGCGGGCTTCGGCCGCAAGGTGCGCGGTCTGAAGGTCACCTCCGAGGAACTGCCCGACTACATCGAGCGCGTCCTGAAGCGGTTCGAGACGGAGCGCGAGGACGGCGAGCGGTTCGCCGCCTGGGCGGCCCGGGCCAGCGAGGAGGCCCTCTCATGAGCGAGCGCGCGGCCCCGTTCTACTGCCCTTACTGCGGTGACGAGGATCTGCGTCCGAGCGAGGAGAGGCACGGCGCGTGGGAATGCGCGGCGTGCAGTCGAGCCTTTCAGCTGAAGTTCCTCGGGCTGCTGGCCCAGGGACTGAAGCGATCCGACTCCGGAGGGGCAGAGATATGACGACCACTCAGGAAGAGCGCGACACCGACGATCTGAAGGCGCTCGCCGAGCAGGCGGGCCGCGATCTGGAGGACGCCTCCGCGCTGGAGATCCTCCAGTGGGCGGCCGAGACGTTCGGCAAGCGCTTCTGCGTGACCTCCTCGATGGAGGACGCGGTGGTGGCCCACCTCGCGTCCCGCGCGATGCCCGGCGTCGACGTCGTCTTCTTGGACACCGGCTACCACTTCGAGGAGACCATCGGCACCCGTGACGCGGTCGACGCCGTGATGGACGTCAACGTCATCACGCTCACGCCGCGCCTGACGGTCGCCGAGCAGGACGCGGAGTACGGCCCGAAGCTGCACGACCGCAACCCCGACCTGTGCTGCGCGATGCGCAAGGTGCAGCCGCTGGAGGAGGGCCTGAAGGACTACCGGGCCTGGGCGACCGGTCTGCGCCGCGACGAGTCCCCGACCCGGGCGAACACCCCGGTGGTCGGCTGGGACGAGAAGCGGCAGAAGGTGAAGATCTCCCCGATCGCCCGCTGGACCCAGGACGACGTGGACGCCTACGTCACCGAACACGGCGTCCTGACGAACCCGCTGCTGATGGACGGCTACCCCTCCGTCGGCTGCGCCCCCTGCACCCGCCGGGTGCTGGAGGGCGAGGACGCACGCGCCGGCCGCTGGGCGGGCAGCAGCAAGACCGAGTGCGGGCTGCACGGATGACGACGACGATTCAGGAGACCGACGTGACGACCGGAGCCACCGTCTGGCTCACGGGTCTGCCGAGTGCCGGCAAGACCACCATCGCCCACGAGCTGGCCGACCGGCTGCGCGCCGAGGGCCGGCGCGTCGAGGTGCTCGACGGCGACGAGATCCGCGAGTTCCTCTCGGCGGGCCTCGGCTTCAGCCGCGAGGACCGGCACACCAACGTGCAGCGGATCGGCTTCGTCGCCGAACTGCTCGCCCGCAACGGCGTGCTCGCCCTCGTCCCGGTCATCGCGCCCTACCAGGACAGCCGCGAGGCGGTGCGCAAGCGGCACCAGGCGAACGGGACGGCGTACGTGGAGATCCATGTGGCGACGCCGGTCGAGGTCTGCAGCGAGCGCGATGTGAAGGGCCTGTACGCCAAGCAGGCGGCCGGCGAGCTCACGGGCCTCACCGGGGTCGACGACCCGTACGAGGCACCCGAGTCGCCCGATCTGCGCATCGAGTCGCAGAACCAGACCGTGCAGGAGTCCGCGGCGTCCGTGCACGCCCTGCTCAGCGAAAGGGGACTGGCATGACGTCCGCCGCCACCGTTTCCGAGGAGACCGACAGCCCCTACGCGCTGTCCCACCTCGACGCTCTCGAGTCCGAGGCGGTGCACATCTTCCGCGAGGTGGCGGGCGAGTTCGAGCGGCCGGTGATCCTCTTCTCCGGCGGCAAGGACTCCATCGTCATGCTGCACCTGGCGCTGAAGGCCTTCCGGCCGGCGTCGGTGCCGTTCTCGCTGCTGCACGTGGACACCGGGCACAACTTCCCCGAGGTCCTCGGTTACCGGGACCGCACGGTCGAGCAGCACGGGCTGCGGCTGCACGTCGCCTCCGTGCAGGACTACATCGACCGGGGGGTGCTCAAGGAGCGCCCGGACGGCACCCGCAACCCGCTGCAGACGCTGCCGCTGACGGAGAAGATCCAGGCGGAGAAGTTCGACGCGGTCTTCGGCGGCGGACGCCGTGACGAGGAGAAGGCCCGGGCCAAGGAGCGGGTGTTCTCCCTGCGGGACGAGTTCTCCCAGTGGGACCCGCGCCGCCAGCGCCCGGAGCTGTGGAACCTGTACAACGGCCGGCACGCCCCCGGCGAGCACGTGCGCGTGTTCCCGCTGTCCAACTGGACCGAGCTGGACGTGTGGCAGTACATCGCCCGCGAGGGCATCGAGCTGCCGCAGATCTACTACGCCCACGAGCGCGAGGTGTTCAAGCGCGGCGGCATGTGGCTGACCGCCGGTGAGTGGGGCGGGCCGAAGGACGACGAGTCCGTGGAGAAGCGCCTGGTGCGCTACCGCACGGTCGGTGACATGTCCTGCACCGGAGCCGTCGACTCCGAGGCCGACACCATCGAGAAGGTGATCGTCGAGATCGCCGCCTCCCGGCTCACCGAGCGCGGCGCCACCCGCGCCGACGACAAGATGTCCGAAGCCGCGATGGAAGACCGCAAGCGCGAGGGGTACTTCTAGAGATGAGCACCATCACCACCGAGGAACTCTCGGAGACCACCCTGCTGCGGTTCGCCACCGCCGGTTCGGTCGACGACGGCAAGTCCACCCTGGTGGGCCGGCTGCTGCACGACTCCAAGTCGGTCCTCACCGACCAGTTGGAGGCCGTGGAGCGCGCTTCGGCGAGCCGGGGCCAGGAGGCGCCGGACCTCGCGCTGCTGACGGACGGTCTGCGGGCCGAGCGGGAGCAGGGCATCACCATCGACGTGGCGTACCGCTACTTCGCCACGCCCCTGCGGCGGTTCATCCTCGCCGACACCCCCGGCCATGTGCAGTACACGCGGAACATGGTCACCGGCGCCTCCACCGCCGAGCTGACGGTGATCCTGGTCGACGCGCGCAACGGCGTCGTCGAGCAGACCCGCCGGCACGCCGCCCTCGCCGCCCTGCTGCGCGTCCCGCACGTGGTCCTCGCGGTCAACAAGATGGACCTCGTCGCGTACGAGGAGAAGGTGTTCGCAGCCATCGCCGAGGAGTTCACGGCGTACGCGACCGAGCTGGGCGTCCCCGAGGTCACCGCGATCCCGATCTCGGCGCTCGTCGGCGACAACGTGGTGGAGCCTTCCGCGAACATGGACTGGTACGGCGGCCCGACGGTGCTGGAGCACCTGGAGACGGTGCCGGTCAGTCACGACCTGAGCCACTGCCACGCCCGGCTGCCCGTGCAGTACGTGATCCGGCCGCGGAACGCGGACCACCCGGACTACCGGGGGTACGCCGGCCAGATCGCGGCCGGTTCCTTCCACGTCGGCGAGCAGGTCACCGTGCTGCCCTCGGGCCGCACCTCGAAGGTCGCGGGCATCGACCTGCTGGGCGAGCCGGTCGACGTCGCGTGGACCACGCAGTCGGTGACCCTCCTGCTGGAGGACGACATCGACATCTCGCGCGGCGACCTGATCGTGCCCACCAAGGACGCGCCCGCGACCACGCAGGACATCGAGGCGACCGTCTGCCATGTCGCGGACGCCGCCCTGACCGTCGGTCACCGGGTGCTGCTCAAGCACGGCACCCGCACGGTCAAGGCGATCGTCAAGGACATCCCGTCCCGCCTCACGCTCGACGACCTGTCCCTGCACCCGCACCCGGGACAGCTCGTCGCCAACGACATCGGCCGGGTGAAGATCCGTACCGCCGAGCCGCTGCCGGTCGACTCCTACTCCGACTCGCGGCGCACCGGCTCGTTCATCCTGATCGACCCGAACGACGGCCAGACCCTCACCGCCGGCATGGTCGGCGAGTCCTTCGCCTCCCCGGAGCCCGTGAAGGACGAGGCCGACGACGACGGGTGGGACTTCTGACATGAACTCCCCCGACTTCTACTCCACGTTCGCGAAGGAGGGCGGCCGCGTCGGCAGCGGTGCTCTCGGCAGCGGGCAGGGCGGAGTGGCGCGATGTGTGCGCTGACGTACGCGCACTGCCTGCGCGCCCTCACCCCCCACCGCCGTAGACGAAAACCTGCCGACCTCCCGGCCACGACCTGAGAGACCGTGACCGCCGGGCCTCCGAGAGGAACACCTCCCGTGCCTGCATCATCCGCTCTGCGCCGATCCCTCGCGGTCATAGCCGCGCTTCCCCTGCTCACTCTGGCCGCCTGCGGCTACGGCTCCAAGGCCGAGGACGACGGGGGCGCCAAGGTCGCCGCCGGAGCGAAGAAGATCGACGGTCTCGACAGCGTCAAGATCGGCTACTTCGGCAACCTCACCCATGGAACCGCGCTGGTGGGCGTACAGAAGGGCATCTTCCAGAAGGCGCTGGGCGCCACCAAGGTCGATACCGCGACCTTCAACGCCGGTCCGTCCGAGATCGAGGCGCTGAACTCCAAGTCCATCGACATCGGCTGGATCGGCCCCTCCCCGGCGATCAACGGCTACACCAAGTCCGCCGGCAAGAACCTGCGCATCATCGGCGGTTCGGCGTCCGGCGGTGTGAAGCTGGTCGTCAACCCGGACAAGATCAAGTCCCTGAAGGACGTCAAGGGCAAGAAGATCGCCACCCCGCAGCTCGGCAACACCCAGGACGTGGCGTTCCTCAACTGGGCGGCCGAACAGGGCTGGAAGGTCGACCCGCAGAGCGGCAAGGGTGACGTCACGGTCGTCCGCAGCGACAACAAGGTCACCCCGGACGCCTACAAGTCCGGGTCTGTCGACGGCGCCTGGGTGCCGGAGCCGACCGCTTCGAAGCTGGTCGCCGAGGGCGGCAAGGTGCTGCTCGACGAGGCGTCGCTGTGGCCGGACAAGAAGTTCGTGATCACGAACATCATCGTGCGGCAGGACTTCCTCAAGGAGCACCCGAAGGTCGTCGAGGCCGTGCTCAAGGGCTCGGTCGAGACCAACAAGTGGATCAACGCCAACCCGGACGCGGCGAAGGCGTCGGCCAACAAGCAGCTCGAGGAAGACTCCGGCAAGGCGCTGCCTGCCGAGGTGCTGGACCCGGCGTGGAAGTCCATCCAGTTCACCGACGACCCGCTGGCCTCCACGCTCAACACCGAGGCCGAGCACGCCGTGAAGGCGGGGCTGCTGCAGAAGCCGAACCTGAACGGCATCTACGACCTCGCTCCGCTGAACAAGGTCCTCAAGGCCGAGGGCGCGCCCACGGTCGACGACGCCGGTCTCGGCGCCAAGTAGCCCGCATCCCGAAGAGTTCCCAGGAGGTGACGACCATGGCAACCACCCTCGCCAAGGCCGCCGACGGCACTGAGTCGGCCACACACGCCGCCCGGATCGAACACGTTTCGAAGTCGTTCGCGGGCCCCGCCGGGCAGCAGCTCGTCCTGGACGACATCACCCTCGATGTCGCGCCCGGCGAGTTCGTCACCCTCCTGGGGGCCTCGGGCTGCGGCAAGTCCACGCTGCTCAACCTGGTGGCGGGCCTGGACCGGCCCAGCGCCGGCGAGATCACCACGGACGGCCGCCCGGCGCTGCTGTTCCAGGAGCACGCGCTGTTCCCGTGGCTGACCGCGGGCAAGAACATCGAACTCGCCCTGAAACTGCGGGGCATCGCGAAGGCCGAGCGCCGCGAGCGGGCCGAGGAACTGCTCGAACTCGTCCGGCTGAAGGGCGCCTACGGCAAGCGGGTGCACGAGCTGTCGGGCGGTATGCGCCAGCGTGTCGCGCTGGCGCGCGCGCTCGCGCAGGAGAGCAAGCTGCTGCTGATGGACGAGCCGTTCGCGGCGCTGGACGCCATCACGCGGGACGTGCTGCACGACGAGCTGACCCGTATCTGGCGCGAGACGCAGCTGTCCGTCCTGTTCGTCACGCACAACGTGCGCGAGGCGGTCCGGCTCGCGCAGCGCGTGGTGCTGCTGTCCTCCCGTCCGGGCAAGATCGCCCGTGAGTGGACGGTGGACATCCCGCACCCGCGCCGCATCGAGGACACCCAGGTGGCGGAGCTGTCCGTCGAGATCACCGAAGAACTGCGTGAGGAGATCCGCCGTCATGGCCAGCACTGATTCGACGACCGTCGCCAAGGACGGCAGCGATCTCGCCGGTCTGGAGGCGGGCCTCGACGCGCTGGAGTCGAGGCAGACGCACCGCACTCCGTTCCGGCAGACCTTCACCGAGAAGATCCTGCCGCCCGTCCTCGCCGTCGCACTGGTGCTGGCGGTCTGGCAGGCCCTGGTCTCGTTCAAGGTCGTCACCGACCCGACCAAGTTGCCCGCGCCGTCCGCCGTGTGGGACGTCGTGCACACGGCATGGCTCGAGGGCGAGCTGCTCGGCTACATCTGGACCAGCGTCTCGCGCGGTCTGCTGGGCTTCTGCTTCGCCCTGCTGATCGGCACGCCGCTGGGTCTGCTGGTGGCCCGGGTGAAGTTCGTCCGCGCGGCCCTCGGCCCGATCCTGTCGGGCCTGCAGTCCCTGCCGTCGGTCGCCTGGGTTCCGCCGGCGGTGATCTGGCTGGGCCTGAACAACTCGATGATGTACGCGGTGATCCTGCTCGGCGCGGTCCCGTCGATCGCCAACGGCCTCGTCTCGGGCGTCGACCAGGTGCCCCCGCTGTTCCTGCGCGCGGGCCGCACGCTCGGCGCGACGGGCCTGAAGGGCACCTGGCACATCGTCCTGCCGGCCGCGCTGCCCGGCTATGTGGCCGGTCTGAAGCAGGGCTGGGCGTTCGCCTGGCGTTCCCTGATGGCCGCGGAGATCATCGCGTCCTTCCCCGACCTCGGCGTGGGCCTCGGCCAGTTGCTGGAGAACGGACGCAACGCCAGCGACATGGCCATGGTGTTCGAGGCCATCCTGCTCATCCTGATCGTCGGTATCGCCATCGACCTGCTCATCTTCAGCCCGCTGGAGCGGTGGGTGCTGCGCAACCGCGGCCTGCTGGTGAAGAACTGAAGTCCCATGAACAACAAGCCTGTTCTCCTCGTCATCGCACACGGCAGCCGCGACCCGCGGCACGCCGCGACCGTGCACGCCCTGGTACGGCGGGTACGCGTCCTGCGCCCCGACCTGCGCGTGGAGACAGGCTTCCTGGACTTCAACGTGCCCTCGGTGCAGGGGGTACTGGAGTCCCTGGCGGTCCAGGGCGTCCGTGACGTCGTGGCCCTCCCCCTCCTCCTGACCCGGGCGTTCCACGCCAAGGCGGACATCCCGGCGGTTCTCGCGGACGCTCCCCCGCAGCTCCGCATCCACCAGGCGGAGGTCCTGGGCCCGTCCCCGCTGCTGCCGGCGGCTCTGGAACGGCGCCTGTACGAGGCGGGCCTGTCCCCCGCCGACAAGTCCTCGACCGGGGTCGTCCTGGCCTCGGCGGGGTCCACCGACCCGGAGGCGATCGCAGTGATCGCAGAAATCGCGCGGGAGTGGCGGCACACCGGCTGGTGCGCCGTGCGGCCTGCGTTCGCCTCCGCATCCCTCCCCCGCACCGAGGACGCGGTCCGCGAACTCCGTGCCCTCGGCTGCTCCCGGGTGGCCGTCGCCCCCTACGTCCTCGCCCCCGGCTTCCTCCCGGACCGCATCGCCCGGGGCGCGGCGGAGGCGGACGTCCTGGCCGATGTGCTGGGGCCGGCGCCGGAGGTGGCGCGGGTGGTGCTGGAGCGGTATGACGCGGCACGGGTACCGATGCTGCGGGCCGTGAGCGCCTGACAGCACGAAGCCGTCACCGGTGTGACGGCAGCAGGGTGCCCAGCGGGCCCAGGTCCAGGTTGAGGTCCTCCGGGCGAAGGTCGTAGCGCGCGCAGAGTTCCCGCATGCGGTCGTCGAGGAGCATCAGGGTCAGGCCGACGCGTTCCTCCTGTTCCTCTGTCAGGTCGCCGATGTCGACGCGGTGGAGTGCCTGGCGTTCCATGAGCTGGCGGAGGAGCTCGACGACCGTCAGGACCAGTTTGACCAGGTCGCGTTCGAGCGTGTCCGGGTCGGTGGTCAGACGGCGGGTGGCCGGGGACATGGAGCCTCGCTGATCTGGGAGAGTGCCGACGCGGCGACGGGGGCGATGACCGCGCGCAGGTCGATGCGGACCAGGTCGACGTCCGCGATGGACAGGACGAGGTCGCCGGTGACGACGACGCCGCCCTGGAGGAGCCGGTCGAGAAGGTCGATGAGGGCGACCGGGCGGTCGGCGTAGGGGGCGACACTCACGCGGCGGGCTCCGGCTCCGGCTGGAGGGCGAAGGAGTAGGGGGCCCAGGGGCCGGTGATCTCCACGCGGAGGCCGGGGACGCCCTCGGCGGCCGCGAGGATGCCGGCGCGGAAGGCGTCGACGCGGTCGGCGGCAACGAGGTAGGCGTCGTTGCCGACGTTGGTGCCGGGGCCGGGGCCCGCGAGGCTGCCGCGTTGCGGGCTGTGTGCCACGCGGTCCACGGCGAGGGTGGCGGCCGTCTCGGTGAGGTGTCTGGCGGCCTGGGCGACCGTGCGCCAGGCCTCCTCGTTCCTGCGTTGTCTGCGGCGGCGGATCGACAGGTAGGCGCGGCCGGCACCGAGGCCGGTGGGCTGTTCCTGTCCGGCGCCGGGGTCCGCTTCGGGCGGGGTGATGTCGGGCGTGGCGTAGATCTTGACGCCGAGTTCCACATGGCCCGTGAGACGGTCCAGCAGGGACAGGAAGTAGTCGCGCCGGGTGTCGAGGGCCTGCCGGGCACGGTCCTCGTCGTGGTAGACGGTGGCCAGGCGCAGGGGCAGTACGGCGGCGCCGCAGCCGACGAGTGCGGCGACCACGGCGTGGTGGGAGCGGACCGTGGTCTCCAGCCAGTCCAGGTCGTCGAGGTGGGCCTTGAGGGGCGTCTCGTCGTAGTCGGCGGCCGGGACGTGGCCGACGGCGAAGGCGAGCCGGGGCGTGCCGGCCGCCGGGTCGACCAGGTGGATCGGTTCTCCGGCGACTCCGCGCAGGTGCGTCACCGCCGCGGCGGCCTCGGGGGTGCGGCGCAGGACGGCGTAGGTGTACACGAGATTCGGGTCGGTCATGGCTCCGGGCTCCTCTCGGCCGCCTTGAGTGCGGCGATCTCGGCACGCAGTCGTTCGTTCTCGTCGGCCAGGGACCGCTCGGGGCGGGCGGCCCGGGAGGAGAGGGAGGGGTCGTGTTCCCACCAGTCGATGCCCATCTCCTTCGCCTTGTCGACGGAGGCGACGAGCAGGCGCAGCTTGATGGTGAGCAGTTCGATGTCGAGCAGGTTGATCCGGATGTCACCGGCGATGACCACGCCCTTGTCGAGGACCCGTTCCAGGATGTCGGCGAGGTTGGCGGTCTGGCCGCCGGGCCCCTGGTCGTAGGGGGAGGGAAAGCGGGGCGGTCCGGCGAGTCCGCCTGCTGCCGGGTGGGTCATGGTCGGGGGCCTCGTCTCCGGGCGTTGATCTCGTCGAGCCGGTCCAGCAGTTCGTCCTCGCGGCGGTCGTACTCGGCCTCGTCGATCCGTCCCTCCAGCAGGGTGCGCTCCAGGTCGACGAGGGCCTGCCGGACGGGGGCCGGGTCGTAGTACTGCGCCTCGGCGGCGGCCTGCAGTTGCTCGGCGGCCCAGAGGGTGGTGCGCAGGGGCGCGAGCGGGAGGGTGAGGATGCCGGTGAGCAGGCCCATGGGTCAGGCGGCGAAGCTGTAGGGGGGCAGCGGACCGCGCAGCCGGAAGTCGTAGGCCTCGCCGTAGTCGTGGGCCAGGTCCCGGCCGGCCGCGGTGAACTCGTCGGCGCGGGCGCGTTCGACGAGGAAGGAGACGTTGAGGAAGTCGTCCTTGGACGGGTCCGCCACGACGCTGGCCCGGGCCAGCCCGGACAGTCGCCCGACGATCTCTTCGGCCTGCCGCCGCTGCCGGGCCTCGACCTGCCGGGCCACGAGTTCGCCGAGGGCGAGGCGGGCCTCGTAGGCGCCGCTGCCCTCGCGGGTGTGCTGGTTGAGCCGGCGGGCCTCCTCGGACTCGTCGAGCACATCGCGCAGCAGGTCGTCCTGGGAGCGGGCGGCCTTGAGGTTGAACTCGGCGGTGCCGTGCAGTTCGCCGAGCCTTCGGGCGTACTCCTCGCCCTTGTGCTCCAGGGCGGTCCTGACGGCGGTGTCGTCGGGGGCGAGCAGGCCGAACCGCATGGGGAGGACCGATCCGTCGGCCATCAGGCGTTCCTGGAGGTCCTGATGGGCGGCGAGGTCACGGCGTTTGGGCCGCAGGCCCGGGGGCGCGGCGCTGACCACGGCGGCGAGCGGGCCGTGGACGAGCACCCGCGGAGGCTCCTCGGTCCCGCCGACGGTGCGCAGGCCGTCGAGCCGCAGGGGGTGGTCGGAGCGGGTGACGGCGTAGACGTAGACGCCGCTCACCGCTCCTCCTCGCGGTCCTTGTCGTCGCGGTCGAAGATGTCCCCGATCGCGTCGATGGCCCCGCCGATCGCGCCGCTGGTCTTGCCCCGGGCGCCGCTCTCGACGAGGTTGCCGACGATGTCGGTGAGTTTGTCCGGTGCCTTGCGGCCGGCCTCCAGGTCGAGGCGGTTGCAGGCCTCGGCGAACCGGAGGTAGGTGTCGACGCTGGCGATGACGATACGTATGTCGATCTTGAGGATCTCGATGCCGACCAGTGAGACACGGACGAACACGTCGATGACGAGCCCGCGGTCCAGGATCAGTTCGAGGATGTCGAAGAGGCCGGCGGAACCCGAACCGCTGGAGGTGGCGGCGGGTTGCATCCCGCCGGACTGCGTCATGACGGTCACGTGGGCGATTCCTCTCGCGAGACTCGTTCTCGTGCCGCCCGTAGGTACGGGGGTGGCGGCGAGGGTGTTCACGTGAACACCAAAAGAGTTACCGCGAGAGGGAGTTGAGAGGTGATGGGTGGGTGCTAACGATGCCGGTCGAGCTGGCCGCGGGCGTAGCGGCGCACCCGCTCGTAGCCGAGCAGCCCGCCCTGCGGGTCGAGGGTGACGCGGTAGGTCGCCATGATGGTCATGGTGTCGGGGACCCGCTCCAGCTCCACGACCTCCACGTCCGCCGTCCAGCCGTCCGGGGTCGGGCGGACGGCGGTGACGGAGTCGGGGGCCGTGCCGAGCAGTTCGGCGAGCTGGGCCGCCGCGCCGCGCATGGCCTGGACGGCCGTCGTACGACCGGATGGAGTCGTCGGGTGATCGGTGCTCGTCATGGCCCTACCGTGCCAAGGCCGCGGGCCGCGTGGGGGCGATTCGGCCAAACGTCCGGTTCCGGGGAGGCCCGGGGTCAGGCTTCCGTCATCTCCACCAGCTTCAGGACGGTGTTCCAGTTGCGGTTCGTGGCGATCACGCCCTTGTTGATCCGCGGCTTCGAGAGGTGTACGGCCAGCTTGGAGCGGCCGAGGCCGTTCGGGGCGTACAGGTACAGGGCGCGGTCGCCCAGGCGGAACTCCTCGGGGAGGTAGGCGGCCTGGTCGATCTCCGCGAAACGGTCGGGGTCGACGGGCGCGGAGAAGTAGGTGACGTGGAGCTGCTTGGCCTCCAGATCGGCGGCCGGGAACGGGCATGCGTCGGCGATCGCCCTCAGATAGGCGTGGTCGCGCACGATCACGTCGACGCCGAAGCCGAAGTGCTGCTCGATGGCGTGCGTGATCTCGGCGGCCAGCGATCGCTCGTCACCGTGGCCGGAGGTGAACACCGCCTGGCCGCTCTGCAGGTACGTGCGCACGCCCTCGTGGCCGAGGTTCTCCAGGAGTGTGCGCAGGTCCGCCATCGGGACCTTCCTGCTGCCGCCCACGTTGATGCCGCGCAGCAGTGCCGCGTACGTCGTCGTCATCCGCACACCTTAGGACGGCCGTCGTGCCCCGTGGGGGTGGGCACGAGGGCCGTCGGCGGGCGGCTGCCCGGCCCCGTAAATTACTCATCGGTCACCGCGGGGCACAACCATCTGCTCAGGATCCACACAGTATGTGTAAGGGGCCACGGTCCCTCGCGGTCCTCCCCAGTGGGGAGAGGGCCAGGTCCATGGGGATGAGTTCCGGCCCCGCCACTTCACCGGGCAGCACGAGGAGATGGTTTTATCCGGCCCATACCTTCGAAACGAAAGGGGGCGGCAGGGGGCCGCCACCGCTGCACGAGGGGGCGAGCCCGTCATGGGGAACGGAGAAGCGCGGGTGCGGGGCCTGGCGGCCCGGGCCGGCGGCTGGAGCGCCCGGCACCGATGGGCTGCCGTCGGCATCTGGGTGCTGTTCGTCGTCCTGGCGATGGGGCTCGGTTCGGCGGCGGGCCGGGTCGACGTCAAGGACAGCGACCAGCTCAAGGGGGAGACGCACACCGCCGCGCGGATCATCGAGGACGCCGGGATCGACGAGCCGGCCGGTGAGACCGTCCTGATCCAGGCCGAGGGCGGCGGACTCAAGGCCACGGACGCCGAGTTCAAGGACGCCGTCACCGCCGTGGTCCGGGCCGTCGAGGGGACCGGCCGGGTCACCGACGTGACCTCGCCGTACGACACGAAGACGATCTCGAAGGACGGGCGCAGCGCGCTCGTGCAGTTCGACATGCGCGGCGAGTCGGACACCGCCGGCGAGCGGGTCGAGCCGGTGCTGAAGGCCGTCGAGGGCGTCCAGAAGGACCACACGTCGCTGCGGATCGAGGAGATCGGCGGCGCCAGCATGATGAAGACGTTCGACGACGCGTTCGGGGACGACTTCAAGAAGGCCGAGTACTCCGCGGTGCCGGTGGCCCTCGGCATTCTGATCATCGCCTTCGGGGCGCTGGTGGCGGCGCTGCTGCCGGTGGCGCTGGCGGTCACCGCGATCGTGGCGACGATGGGCCTGATGGGCATCGTCAGCCACCTCCAGCCGATGAGCGACACCGCCAACTCCGTGATGCTGCTGGTCGGCATGGCGGTCGGCGTCGACTACTGCCTGTTCTATCTGCGCCGGGAGCGCGAGGAACGCGAGGCCGGCCATGACGCGCGGACGGCCCTCAGGATCGCCGCCGCGACCAGTGGCCGCGCGATCGTCGTCTCCGGTGTCACGGTCTGCGTGGCCATGGCGGGCATGCTGTTCACCGGGCTCGCCGAGTTCGAGGCGATGGGCCTGGCCTCGCTGATGGTGGTGGCCGTGGCCATGGTGGGGTCCGTGACGGTGCTGCCCGCGCTGCTGTCGCTGCTGGGCGAGCGCGTGGAGAAGGGCCGCATTCCGTTCCTGCGCCGGCGCAAGCCGGGCGCCAGGCAGGACAGCCGGTTCTGGACGGCCGTACTCCGGCGCGTCCTGGCCCGGCCCGTGATCTCCGTGACGGTGGCGGCCGGTGCGCTGCTGGCCATCACGGCTCCCGCGCTCGGCATGAAGACACAGCAGTTCACGCTGGACCAGGAGTTCGGCGACTCGCTGCCGATCGTGCAGACGTACAACCGCCTCAACGACGCCTTCCCCGGGGGCTCGGAGCCGGCCGAGGTGATCGTCAAGGCGGACGACATCAACGCGCCGGAGGTGAAGTCCGCGCTCGCCGACTTCCGTGACCGGGCGATCAGTTCGGGCGCCTCGCGCGGCCCGGTGGAGATCAAGCTGCACGACTCGCAGAACGTCGCGTTCGTCTACGTCCCGCTGGTCGGCGGCTCCGACCAGGACCGGGCGGGCGTGAGCCTGGACAAGCTGCGCGACGAGGTGCGTCCGGCCACGCTCGGCAGGGTCGACGGGATCGAGGCGCCGATCACCGGGCAGATCGCGGGGTCGAAGGACTTCAACGACCAGCTCGCCGGAGCCGTCGTCCCGGTCTTCGCGTTCGTCGTGGTCTTCGCCTTCGCGCTGATGCTGCTGTCGTTCCGCTCGCTGACGATCGCGCTCACCTCGATCGTGCTGAACCTGCTGTCGGTGGGCGCGGCCTACGGCATCCTCGTCGCGGTCTTCCAGCACGGCTGGGGCGCGTCCCTGGTGGGCGCGGAGGGCGTCGGCGCGATCATCACCTGGCTGCCGCTGTTCCTCTTCGTGATCCTGTTCGGCCTGTCGATGGACTACCACGTGTTCGTGGTCTCCCGGATACGGGAGGCGCGGCTGCGGGGTCTGGCGACGAAGGACGCGATCCGGCACGGGGTGGTCACCACGGCCGGGGTCGTCACCAGTGCCGCGGTCATCATGGTCGCCGTGTTCGCGATCTTCGGGACGCTGTCCATGCAGTCCATGAAGCAGATGGGCGTGGGACTCGCGGCCGCGGTGCTCATCGACGCGACGATCATCCGGGGTGTGCTGCTGCCTGCGGTGATGGCGCTGCTCGGGGAGCACAACTGGTATCTGCCGAAGTGGCTGCACCGGCTGCCGGACCTCACGCACGACGAGGCGCCGCAGGCGGTCGTCGCCAAACCGGCGGCGCGGGACGACGAGGGCGAGCCCCTCAAGGTCTGATCCCCGCCGCGTGGGCTGATCCCCGCCGCTGTCCGAAGGG
>NZ_JBHUQX010000073.1:0-28216 GCF_042674225.1 Streptomyces sp. NPDC056948 | reverse complement strand
GTCGCCGTTTCCACCGCGGACTTGAGGGTTGCCGGACGCCGGCCGCGCACTGCCACGGGAGGACGGCCACGGCGGCGGGAAAAGTCTCCGGGGTCCCTTCAACGAAACGATTGAAGTCATGGATACCCGAGTCATCGAATCCGCCCCCGGGACCCGACGATGGTGCACGCTGTCGGCCGTGAGCGCGGCCCAGCTCCTCGTGGTCCTGGACGGGACCATCGTCAACATCGCACTGCCCTCCGCACAGCGCGCGCTCGGCATGTCCGACGGCAGCCGGCAGTTGGTGATCACCGCGTACGCCCTCGCCTTCGGCGGGCTGCTGCTGATCGGCGGCAGAGTCAGCAGCGCGCTCGGCCACCGGCGCACCTTCGTCATCGGCCTGGCCGGCTTCGCCGTCGCCTCCGCGCTCGGCGGGGCCGCCGGGAACCCGGAGACACTCTTCGCCGCCCGCGCCTTACAGGGCGTCTTCGCCGCCGTACTCGCCCCCGCGGGGCTGTCGTTGCTGTCCACGACCTTCACGGAGCCGGGCGAACGCGGCCGGGCGTTCGGCGTGTTCGCCGCCGTCGGTGCCGCCGGATCCGCGCTCGGACTGATCGCCGGCGGGCTGCTGACCGAGTACGCCGGCTGGCGGTGGTGCCTGTACATCAACGTCCCGGTCGCGCTGCTCGCCGTGCTCGGTACGGCACTCGTGCCGGCGGACCGCCCGGTCCGGGCCGAGGGACGGCTCGATGTCGCGGGCGCGCTGCTCAGCGCCGGGGGCTTCGCCGCCGTGGTGTACGCCTTCAACGAAGCCGAACCGTACGGCTGGGGTTCGGCGAAGGTGCTCGTGCTGCTGGCCGCCGGTGTCCTGCTGCTGGCCGCGTTCGCCGTGGTCGAGCTCCGCGCCCCGCACCCGCTGCTGCCGATGCCCGTGCTGCTGCACCGCGCCCGCGCGGGAGCGCTCCTGTCGATCACCCTGATGTTCGTCGCGATGTTCGGCTTCTACCTGTTCATGAGCTACTACACCCAGACCGTCCTCGGCTACTCACCGGTCCAGGCGGGCCTGGCACTGATCATCAACGCCCTGGCCGCCCTGCTCGGCTCCACCCTCATCGCGGGGAGGCTGCACGGACGCGTCGCGCCCGCGGCGCTCATCGTGCCCGGCCTGGTCGCCGCGGCCGCCGGAGTGCTGCTCCTGACCGGCCTGACGGCGCGCAGTACGGACGTCCTGCCGCTGTACCTGACCCCCGCCCTGATCCTCACCGGGCTCGGTCTCGGCTGCGTCCTGCCCCCGACGGCCGGCCTGGCCACCGCGGACGTACCGCCGCGCGACATCGGAGCCGCGTCGGCCGCCTACAACGCCTCCCAGCAACTGGGAGCCGCACTCGGCACCGCGCTGCTCAACACCGTCGCGGCCGGTGCCACGGCGTCCTACGTGGCAGGAGCCGGGCGCACCGGCCAGGCCGAGGCATCCGTCCACGGCTACACCACGGCCCTCACCGTCGCCTTCGGCATCCTGCTGGCCGCCGCGTGCGTCGCCGGACCACTGATCGCGACCCGGGCCACTCGGGGGAACGGAGAGAACGGGAGGTGAGAGAGGGGCGCGCTTTGCGGAACCTTTGCCCGGGGGTCGGGCGTTGACCCGGTGAGCGCGCGGGAGCGGGTTCGTGAGATGACTCCGACTAGTACCGAGGTGACTCAATGGCAGTGTGGGACAAGCTCAAGGACCAGGCCAAGGCTTTCCAGCAGAACCAGGGCGGGCACGGCACGTCCGGCGGCCACGGCGCGACCGGCGGGCACGGCGCGACCGGCGGGCACAGCTCGGGTTCGCGGTCCGGCGGCGGCAGCAAGGCCCAGCTCGTCGGCCTGTTCAAGACGCAGCTCGGGTCGCTGAAGAACGAGCTGAAGAGCGGTGCGTACCGGGACGCGAGCATGGCGATGTGCGCCCTGGTCGCGGCGGCCGACGGGCAGGTGGACGCCTCCGAGCGGCAGCAGGTCGAGTCGATGATCCTGAGCAACGACGTGCTGCAGAACTTCCCGCCGGAGCAGTTGCGACAGCGCTTCCACAAGCATGTGGACCAGCTCACGATGAACTTCCAGCACGGCAAGGCCGAGGCGATGCAGGAGATCGCCAAGGCCGCCAAGAAGCCCACCGAGGCCAGGGCCGTGATCCAGACCGGCATGGTCATCGCCGGGGCCGACGGCCACTTCTCCCAGGCCGAGGCGACCGTCCTGCGCGAGGCCTGCGCCACGCTGGGGGTGTCTCCCGCCGAGTTCCAGCTCTGACCACCGGCGCGGCGACCCCGCGGGCCTACTGGGGAGCGCGCAGCGCGTCCACGGCCAGGCGGGCCGCCGTGCCGATGACGGCGTCGGCGGCGGGCAGCAGCGCGGAGGTGCGGGCCGTGCGCGTGAAGACGGCGACGGCGTAGCGCCCCCCGTCGGGGTACTCGACGACGCCCACCTCGTTGCGCACGGTCGGCAGGCTCCCCGTCTTGCCCGCCACATGGACATCGTCGAAGGGGAAGCCGGAAGCCATCCGGTGCGGCCACACCTGAAGCCCGAGGACGCGGCGGACGGCCGCGCCGTGCTCCGGCGTGCACGCCTCGTCCCGCCAGACGGCGCCGAGCAGACGCGTCATGTCGCGCGGGGTGCTGCGGTTGGTGCGGGCCGGGTCGAGCGCCCGCAGCCGGGTGACGACGAGCGGGTCGGCCAGCGCCCGAGCGCCACCGGGGCCGGCGTCCTCCTTGATGGT
Source organism: Streptomyces sp. NPDC056948 (assembly GCF_042674225.1). Classification (NCBI taxonomy): domain Bacteria; kingdom Bacillati; phylum Actinomycetota; class Actinomycetes; order Kitasatosporales; family Streptomycetaceae; genus Streptomyces; species Streptomyces sp. NPDC056948. The sequence continues at coordinate 25,485 of NZ_JBHUQX010000073.1, read as the reverse complement.
GGCCAGGAGCTCGCCGAAGGTGTGAACGGCGTAGGTGCGGGTGAGGCCCAGACGGGCCGTGGTGCGGTTGACGGCGTCGAGGCCGACGCGCTTCAGCAGCAGGTCGGCGGCGGCGTTGTCGCTGACGGACATCATCAGATAGGCGAGGTCCCGCAGGGACAGCCGGGCGCCGTCGAGCATCGCGGCGAGCCCCGTCGGTCCGGTGGTGCGGCCCTCCGGCGGGCACTCGACCTGCTCGGTGAGGTCCAGGATCCCCGCCGCGGCCTGCTCGTGGAGCGTGACGAGCACACAGAGCTTGTGGACGCTGGCGGTGCAGACCGGCTGGTCCGCACCGGCGTCGAGCTGGGCACCGGAGTCGATGTCGACGGCGTGCAGCCGGCCGGTGACCCCGGCGTCGGCGAAGGCCGCGTGGATGCGGGCGAGGGGGTCGGTCACAGCCAGTACTCCGAGGCCGGGCGCAGATGGAGCGGGCGGGAGGGCAGGTCGGGGGTCGCGCCGGCGGTGGTGCGCAGCGCGCGCGTGGCGGCCTCGGCGAAGGCGGCCACGGCGGCGTCACCGCGTCCACCGGGCCAGGCGACGGAGTGCCGCAGGGCCAGTGGCGCCCCGGTGAGCGGACGCCAGACGACACCCGCGGCCGGTCCTCGGCGCGAGCCCTCCCCGTTGCCCTCCCCAGGGCCGTGCGCGTCCCGCGGGCTGAAGGACACCGCCTCCGCCGACAGGACCAGTCCGCGTACGAAGCTGGTGCCCTGGGCGTGCCGTACGGCGGGCGGGGTGTAGCCGTTGCGGGCGCAGGTGGTCAGCAGGTCGTCGTAGACCGCGGGAGCGCCCGTGCGGGGGAAGAGGATCAGGTCGTAGCCGGTGAGGGAGGCGAGGGGGACCTCGTCGAGCCCGGCCGCCGCGGCGCCGCCCGGCAGCAGTACGCCCAGTTCGCGCCGGAGCACCGGGCCCAGCTCCAGGCCGGAGACGTCACAGGGGTGGTGGATGAGCCCGACGTCCAGCTCGTGCGCGGCGAACCGCTCCAGTTGCTGGGCGGTGGGCAGCTCGTGCAGTTCGAGTTCCACACCGGCGCTACCGGCGTCGGCGAATCCCGCGAGCAGCGCGGCGACCGTGTCGCCGGATATGTCGGGCGGCAACGCGGCCCGCAGCAGCCCGGTCTCGCCGTCCCGGATACGACGTGCGGTGGCCATGAGCGCCTCGGAGCGGGCGAGCACCTCCCGCGCCTCGGGCAGCAGCAGCGCCCCGGCCTCGGTGATGCTCACCTGACGGCTCGTGCGTTCGAAGAGCCGGACGCCCAGATGCCTCTCCAGTCGCTGGACGCGCTGCGAGAGCGGCGGCTGGGCCATGCCCAGGCGAGCCGCGGCACGGCCGAAGTGTGACTCTTCGGCAACAGCCACGAAGCACTCCAGGTGCCGCACCAGGTCCACGAACAGTAACCATATCCGGTATTGATCGATGCGAGATCGATAAAGGTCTTGGACAGGTTGCCCACGGCGCTGCTGTTCTCGGCGCATGGACTCCCTTGCCGAATACACCAGTCGCTCCACCCGGGACCGCAGACGGCGCCGGAACGCCGTGCGGGCCGTCACCGCGGGAGCGGTGGTGCTGGCCGTCGCCGCGGGCGGGGCGTACGCGGCCGGTCTCGGTCCCTTCGCACGGGACACCGGTCCCGACCCCGCGGCCGGGAAACAGGCCCGCGCGTTCCTCGCCGACTGGGCCGCCGGCCGGCTGCCGAGCGCGGCCGGCCGTACGACCAGCCCCGGTGCCGCACAGCGCGTGCTGGACAGCTTCACCGCCGGACTCGAGATCACAAAGCCCGCGCTCAAGGCCAAGGCCAAGGCCGCGACCGAGGCGGAGGACGGCACGGTCACCGTCCCGTTCACCGCCCGGATGCCCGTCACCGGCCTGGGCACCTGGACCTACGAGTCGAAGCTGCCGCTGCGTCAGCGGAGCGACGGCACCTGGAAGGTGGACTGGACGCTGTCCGTCGTCCACCCGCGTCTGAGCGGTACCGAGAAGTTCCGCCTCGAACGGGAGGAGACGAAGCCCCCCGAGGTCATCGACCGGCAGGGCACGGCCCTGTCCGGCGACGAACTCCCCTCCCTCGCGCCCCTCATGACCCGGCTCGGCGGAGACGGCACGGACACCGGCGCGCGCGGGGCCATCCACCTGGTCGACCGGGCCACCGGGGACGTCGAGCGCACGGAGGCCACCTTCGGCGCGCGGACGGTCCGGGACAAGGGCCCCGTCCGCACGACCCTGCACGCCGGCTGGCAGTCCGCCGCCGAGCAGGCCCTCGCCACCCACGCCGAGGGCAAGAACGCCGCGCTCGTCGCCCTGCGCATCGACGACGGCGAGATCCTGGCCGTGGCGAACTCCCCGGCCTCCGGCTTCAACCGCGCCCTCTCCGGCACCTACGCGCCCGGCTCCACCTGGAAGATCGTCACCAGCAGCGCCCTGCTGCTCAAGGACGCCGTCAAGCCGGACGAGGTGGTCGACTGCCCCCAGTACCTCACGGTGGGGAAGCGGTTCCAGAACGTGGAGCTCTCCGAACACCCGGGCGCCACCTTCCGCAAGGACTTCACCGAGTCGTGCAACACCGCGTTCATCAGCCTGCGCGACCGGCTCTACGACGGGGAACTCGGGGATGTGGCCCGTAAGTACTTCGGTGTGGGCCAGGAATGGCACGTCGGGGCTCCCACGTACGACGGCTCGGTGCCGGCGCCGAAGGACGAGACGGAGAAGGCCGCCTCGATGATCGGGCAGGGCCGGGTGCAGGCCAATCCGCTGCTCATGGCGTCCGTGACCGCGACGGCCGTGTCCGGCACCTTCCACCAGCCCTCGCTCACCGACGGCAACGAGGACAAGACCGCCACGACCCCGCTCCCGCGGGGCGTCGTCACCCAGTTGCGCGCGATGCTGCGGGCCACCGTCACCGACGGCACCGCGGAGGTCCTCTCCGATCTGCCCGGCGAGATCGGCGCCAAGACCGGCACCGCCGAGGTCTCCGACGCGCAGGACAACAACGGCTGGCTCGTCGCCCACCGCGGCAATGTCGCCGTGGCCTGCGTCGTCGAGGAGGGTGTCACCGGCGGTGGCTCCGCCGGGCCGATCGTCCACAGCCTGCTGGCCGCCGCTTCCGGCGACCCCGAGTGAAGGAGCCCCGAGTGAAGGCCGCACCCCGCATGTCCGTCGACGGGTCCTCTTCGTCGTCCCGCCGCGCCTTCGTGGCCGCCGCTGTCCTCCTCCCCCTCGCCGGCTGCGGCACGGACACCGACCGGGGCGCCAGCCGGGACACCGGCCGGGCAGGCGGAACGTCCACGACCACTCCGCCCGCCCCCGCGCCTTCCGTCCGTCGCGCACGGCTGGCGGACCTGGAGCGCGAGTACGGCGCCCGCGTCGGCGTCTACGCCCTCGCCACCGGCACCGGCGCCACCGTGATCCACCGCGCCGACGAGCGCTTCGCCTTCTGCTCGACCTTCAAGGCACTGGCCGCGGCGGCGGTCCTGCACCACCGCTCCCTCCGTGGCCTGGACCGGCGCGTCACCTACACACAGGCCGACCTCAAGTCCACCGCGCCGATCACCGGGAAGCACGTCGCGACCGGCATGACCCTCCGCCAACTCTGCGACGCCGCCGTCCGGTACAGCGACGGCACGGCCGGGAACCTGCTGATGCGCGACCTCGGCGGCCCGGCGAAGCTCACCGCCTATCTGCGCGGACTCGGCGACAAGGTCAGCCGCATGGACCACTACGAGCCCGAACTGCACGACGTACGGCCCGACGACCCCAGCGACACCACCACTCCCCGGGCGATCGCCACCGACTTCCGCGCCCTGCTCCTGGGTACCGCCCTGCCCTCCGGCGAACGCGCCCTGCTCACGGACTGGCTCTCGCGCAACGCCACCGAAGTCGGCGCCCGGCGCATCCGGGCCGGGCTCCCCAAGGGCTGGGAGGTGGCCGACAAGACCGGTACGGGCAACTGGGGCAGGGCCAACGACATCGCGATCGTCCGCCCGCCCCGCACCGATCCGCTCGTCCTGGCCGTCATGACCGACCGGCCCGGCTACGGGGCCGAGCCCTCCAACGCCCTGATCGCCGAGGCGACCCGGCGCACCATCGCCGCCCTGAAACTCTGACGGGTCTATAACGGGGCCATGATCTATCACGTCGTACCGCTCACCGTCTGGAACACCGCCCCCGGCCGCACGTACGCGCCCGACTCCCTCGCCGAGGAGGGCTTCGTGCACTGCTCCCCGGACGAGCCGGCCACGCTGGCCGTCGTCAACGCCTTCTACCGGGACGCGCCCAGGCCCCTGCTGGTGCTCGCCCTCGACGAGGCGCGCCTCACCGCGCGGGTGGCGTTCGAGGCGGCGGCCCCCGCCCCGCCGCCCGGGGTCGCCGGGGACGTCCTGTTCCCGCATGTGTTCGGCCCCCTCGACCGGGACGCCGTCGACCACGTCCTCGAGGTGCGGTGGGACGAGGAGGGCCGGGCGGCGGGACTGAGCCGGCGGGACTGAGCCGGCAGGACTGAGTCGGCGGAAGACCGGGCGAAGGGGTGCGACCAGAAGACCGGTTGAAGGGGTGCGACAGGATGACCCGGTGAATGAAAAAGAATCCCCCCTCGCAGCTCAGGCCTCCCCCCTGCGCCCGGTCCGCGGCGCGGCCCGCCTCGCCGTCGTCGCTCTCGCCCTCGCCGGCGTCGCCTGGACGGTCCGGGCGGTCTGGCACATCCGGCTCGCCATGGCGGGCGAGCCGGCGTCCGGCCCACCGGACCAGGGCAACGGCGTCCACCGTCCTCTCAACGCCCTGGAGGACTCCTACCACCTGGTCAGCTCCGCGGGCGGCGCCGTCACGGTGGTCTGCGCGCTCGTGTTCCTGCTCTGGCTGGACCGCGTTCGGGACAACGCCCGTGCCCTCTCGGGCAAGGAACCGCGGTACCAGTACCTCTGGCTCTTCCTGGGCTGGATCGTGCCTGTCGTGAACCTGTGGATACCCCGGGGCATGGTCGCGGACGTCCACGGGTCGGTCTTCCCCGACCGGCGGCTGCCCGCCGTCGTGAACTGGTGGTGGGGCCTGTGGCTGGCCGGCCTGTGCGGCGGAGTCGGCCTGATCTACGCCGACTCCACCGACGAGGTCATCGCCCGCGCCTACACCGGCGTCTGGCCCCTGCTCGCCGCCGACCTGGTGATCGTGGCCGCGGCCGGGACCGCCGCCCTCATGGTCCGCACACTCACCGCGGCGCAGCAGCAGCGCATGGACGAGGTCGCGCGGACCGACTCCTAGTCCCCGGCGGCCGGGTCGGCCGCGGGGCAGTGGCTGCCGTCGCGCGGGACCTTCAGGGCCACGAGGTAGCCGTCCATCGCGTCGCGGGTGCAGTCGCTCCGGTCGTAGACGCGGTGTCCCGCGCCCTCGTACGTCAGCAGGGCGGCCTTGCCGCGGGTCTGCCGGCGCACCTCGGCCGCCCAGGAGAGGGGGTTGGCCGGGTCGTGCCGGGAGTGCATCATCAGCAGTTTCGGGGCTTTGGCGACGCGCAGATCGTGCTGCGGATTGTTCACCCGCTCCGGCCAGCCGACGCACCCGGCCAGCGCGGCGTGCACGCGGGGCGAGCCGCGCATGTGCGCTCCCGCCTGCCGCTCGGCCGCGGTCAGGCGCGCGAACTCCCGGTGGTCGCGCGGCCGGAACCGCCAGTCCTGGCAGAACACCGCGAACAGGGGCTGCGCCTCGAGCGGTTGACCGGTCTCGGGCGTCTCGGCCGGGCCGGACGCCGCAGGCCGTGTCTCCGGCCGCTGCGCGTCGAGTCGTGCCACGAACGTCGCCGCCCTGGCCCAGTCCGGTCCGTAGAACATCTTGAAGACGCGCAGAGAGATCTCGAGCGCGCCGAGAGTCCGGCCCGGCGTCTCCGGATCCCGTATCTCACCCCGGTCGGCCCGCTCCAGCAGCTCGTCCCAGACGGCCGGGAGGTCGCGCCCGTGCAGGGCACAGGAGCGCGCACGGTCGCACCACTTCACGAACTGGTGCCAGGAGTCCTCGGCGGATGTCGCCGAGGAGACGAGGAACTCCCGGGCGCCGGTGATGCTGTGGTCGATGTTCGCGGTGAGGGACATGGCACGGATCCGGTCGCCGTACAGCTCCGCGTACTGCTCGCCGATCAGCGTGCCGTAGGAGTGGCCGAAGTAGTTGATCTTCCGCTCGCCCAGCGCCTTGCGCAGGGCCTCCATGTCGTGGACGACGGACAGCGTGTCGGCGTGATCGAAGATCGGCCCGCTGTGGCGGCGGCAGTCCTCGCGCAGTTCGCGGTTGTAGGCCGCCAGTCGCTCGAACTCCTTCTGGTCGCGCGGATACACCGACGGCTGCTCGCCCAGCAGCTTCTTCGAGCACATCACCGGCCGGCTGCCGCCCACGCCCCGCGGGTCGAAGCCGACGATGTCGAATCTGGACCGCAGCTCGGCACTGAGCTGGGCCTCGGCCCGCGTCAGGGTGTAGTTCACGCCGGAGTCGCCCGGACCTCCCGGGTTGACCATGAGGACGCCGACCCTGCGGTCCGGGTCGGTCGCCTTGCGGCGGGCCACGGCCAGGTCGAACGTCTCGCCCTCCGGCCGGGACCAGTCCACCGGCAGCCGCAGCGTCCCGCACTCGGCCCTCTCGTGATCGGGGCACGGCTTCCAGTCGATCGCCGGCTCCGACGGCGGGGACGTATCGGCCTCCGCCACTCCTCCCCCCATCAACAGCGCCCCGGCGGCGAGCGCTCCGGCTAACCCCTTGAACAGCGAACGCACGGAGTTCCTCCTGTCGGCCATGCGAGCACGGAAACAGGAGTGGCCACCCCCACCCGAGGAGCGTGGCAGCCGGCCCGACGGCACCACAACGCTCCCCGGCCCGAATCAGGGACGGACCGGGGAACGCCCGCACAGGGCCTGGGGGTTGGCCCCTAGTGAGCTGTCGGCCTGTACACCGACACGACGAACGACGCGGTCACCCGCACCGGTGTCTCCAGCCCCGCGACACGGCGTCCCAGCTCCGTGGCGCCTACGTGGTGCGCGGTGGGGCTCATGGCCACCAGAGCGGCGATGTCCCCGGCGGTGAGGCGCATGACGTACTCCAGCGGCTCGGTGCGGTCGTGCGCGAAGTGGGCCTCCAGAGTGCGGCGCAGGCGCTCCTCCTTCCTGGGGTCGACCGCCAACAGCCCTATGGAGTCATGCAGTTCGCGCAAGTGCCGGTCGGTGGGCGTGACGACGAGCAGGGCGCCGTCCGGCCGGAGGACCCGGTGGAACTCCGGCCCGTTGCGGGGCGCGAAGACGTTGAGCACGAGGTGGGCGCAGCCGGTGCGGACGGGCCACGGCCGCCAGACGTCCCAGCCGGCGGCCTCCCCACGGGCATGGGCGCGGGCCGCGGCGCGCAGGGCGGCGGCGGAGCTGTCCAGCCCGAGCCCCAGGGCATCGGGAAGCGCGTCCAGGACCGCCGCCAGGTAGTGGCCGGTGCCTGCCCCGGCGTCCAGGACGGTGGCGTCGGGCGGGGCCAGTTCCGTGGCGAGTTCCGCGAGGGTGCGGGCGAGCGGGTCGTAGTGCCCGGCGCGCAGGAACGAGGCGCGGCTGCGGACCATGCCGGCGGAGTCGGCGCTCGCGGCACGGCGGTGGCCGGTCAGCAGACTGACGTATCCGTGGCGGGCGATGTCGAAGGTGTGCCGGTCGGCGCATCGCAGGGCGCCGTCGGCGTGTGCGAGGTCTGCCGGGCACAACGGGCAGGTCAGGACGGTCAGGAGGCGGTCGGCCGGGCGGCGTCGGCCGGTACCCGGATGCGTGGGAGGCATGGCGAGGCTCCTCGGAGCGCGGCGCGGCACGACGCGGCGAAGCGCGGGCCGGACCGCGTGCGGGCGGTGGACGGTGAGTCGTCGGCGCCCGCGGACCGGTGGTCGGTGGCGGGCGCGCCGAGGACGGCGACGTGACGGACTCACGTCGCGGTCCTCACCGCGGCGTCAGAGGAAGCAGTGCGGAAGGCCGGTGCATGCCAATGCCATACCGCGAGGTTACCGCCCGCAGCCTCTTCCTTAACTTCGGCGGCTAGCGTCCGCTGCCTGGTCTGCGTGGGAAGGGGACGGCACGGTGGGTGACGCGATGCGTGAACTGTCGGCCGGGTATCTGCCGGAGCCGACCCTCGGGCGGCTGCTGGAGTCGTGGCAGCCGGACGTTCCCGCGCTGTTGCTGGTCGGGGTGCTGGGCGGGCTGTACGGCTGGGGCGTCGTGCGGGTGCGTGGGCGGGGCGGGTCCTGGTCGCTCCTCCAGCTCCTCGCCTTCGTGTTCCTCGGGTTGGGCGCGATCGTCGTGTCCACGATGTCCGGGCTGGCCGTCTACGACCATGAGCTGTTCTGGCCGGCCGCCGTGCAGAACACCGGGCTCGACCTGCTCGCGCCGCTGGGCCTCGCCCTCGGCGACCCGCTGCGGCTCGCGGTCGAGGCGCTGCCGGAGGGCGGTGCGCGCCGGGTGCGGCGGATCCTGACCGGACGGCTGGTGCGGACGCTGACGTTCCCCCTCGTCAGCTCGGTCCTGGTGCTGACCACGGAACTGACCGTCTACTTCACTCCGTACTTCGCCAACGCCCTGCGCGTGGGCCGGCTGCACGAGCTGATGTATCTGCAGCTGCTGGCGGCCGGCTGCCTGTTCGTCCTGCCGGTGCTCACCCGCGAACAGGCCCTGCCCGCCTGGTGCACCCACCCCGTCCGGGCGGCCCTGGTCTTCCTCGACGGTGTCGTCGACGCGCTCCCGGGGCTGGTGGTCATGACGCACGGCACCCTGATCGCGGGCGCGTGGTACCTGCACCACGCGCCGCCCTGGTCCCCCGACGTCCGGCACGACCAGCAGATCGGCGGTGGCGCCATGCTGGGCATCGCCGAACTGGTCGCCGTCCCCTTCCTGCTGGCGATCCTCGCCCAGTGGGTCCGCGCGGAGCGCGCCCGGACGGCCGTACTGGACCGCCGCCTCGACGGTGAACTCGCCGCTCCGGGCGGGCTGGTCCGGCCTTGGTGGGAGACCGAGGAGAGCGAAGTGGCGGTGCGGGTAAGGCGGCAGGGGCATGCTGACCCTTATGGTCACCTATGACACGATCGGCGCGACCTACGCCCGGACCCGGCGCCCCGACCCGCGGATCGCCGCGCAGGTGCATGCCGCGCTCGGCGATGTCAGTGATGTTCTCGACGTCGGGGCGGGCGCCGGGGCGTACGAACCGCCGGGGACGGTGCTCGCGGTGGAGCCCAGTCAGGTCATGGTCGCCCAGCGGCCGCCGGGGGCCGCGCCCGCCGTGCGGGCGGTCGCGGAGCGCCTGCCGCTGCGCGACGGAGCGGTCGACGCCGCCATGGCACTGCTGACCGTCCACCACTGGTCCGACCAGGCGGCCGGAATCAGGGAACTGTGCCGGGTCGCCCGCCGTCGCGTCGTCGTCCTGACGTGGGACCAGGACGTCTTCCGCGAGCGGTTCTGGCTCGTCCGGGAGTACCTGCCGGAGGCAGCCGCCTTCGACGACACCCGCGCCCTCCCCGTCGACCGGCTGGCCGGCCTGCTCGGCGGAGCGCGCCGGGAACCGGTCCCCGTCCCCCACGACTGCACGGACGGCTTCGCCGCCGCGCACTGGCGCCGCCCCCACGCCTACCTCGACCCGCGGGTACGCGCGGGGATCTCCCTGCTCGCCCAGACCGGCGACGACGTCCTCGCCCCCGGCCTGGCCCGGCTCGCGGACGACCTGACGAGCGGCCGCTGGCAGGCCCGGCACGCCGAGCTGCTCACGCTCGACGCCGTCGACGTGGGTTACCGGCTGCTGGTGGCCGACCTCTGAACCGTGCTCGGCCGGGCCGACGGGACGTCTCGCGCCGGGGTCGGTGTGGCCGACGGGACGCGGGGCACGGCCGTCGGGCGTGTGGTGTCGCGCGGGTCGTCCGTGCGCGCGCTGGTCGTGTCGGGGGCCGGGGCATCGGATACGGAGGACGGCGCCGAGGCCGGCGCGGAGGACGACGCGGACGGGGAAGGGGAGGGTGAAGAGGGCGGGGTGGGAAGGGGCGTGGTCGCGGGGGGCGGGGCCATCGGGACCGTCGGGGAGGCGGGGCGGTCCGGGGCCGTGAAGCGCAGGGGGAGCGCGATGAGGGCGGCCACGGCACAGCACACGCCGGCTCCGGCCGCGGTGCGCAGGAGGCGCCGGCGGGTCGCCCTGCGGCGGATCGCCTCGTACTGGCCGGGCGGCGCGCCCAGGTAGGCGGGGGAGGAGGGACGCAGGATCACGGCGAGGGGGTCGTCGGGGCCGGACTCCGGGTCGCCCGGGACGTCGTCAAGGCGTGTGGTCAAGGCTTCTCCTCAGGTGGACGCGGAGCAGTTCCCGGGCCGCGTGCAGGTCGGCCTTGACGGTTCCTTCCTTGCGCCCGGTCAGTGCGGACACCTCCCGGATCGGCATGTCAGCGTAGTAGTGGAGGAGGATCGGCACGCGGAGTCGTTCCGGGAGCGACTGGACGAGCAGGCGCACCGACGGGTCGGCCTGCTCGGGGTGGGGCCGTACGGCGACCTCCGAGGTGACGCGGTGCATGGCCCGGCGCTCCCGCTCCAGTTTGCGCCAGTGGTCCCGGACGAGGTTGGCCGCGGTGACGTAGAGGAAGCCGCGGGGCTCCTCCACGGACGTCCAGCGGGCCCAGAGCCGGGTGAACGCCTCCGAGGCGATCTCGTGTGCCGTCCCGTCGTCGTCGACGAGCCGGCGGCACCAGCCGGCGAGGCGCGGGTAGAGGGCGGCGAACAGTTCGGACGCTGCCTTCTCGCGGGACCGTTTCAACGCTCTCCAGGGGTCGGGGACTCCGCGCCGCTCAGCGCGGCGAAGACGATCACGTTGTCCGCGTATCCGTCGCCGGTACGCGCTCCGCCGCACGTGATCAGCCGCAGCTCCGGGCGGTCCACGTTCCCGTAGACGTCGTCCGCCGGGAAGTCGGTTTTCGGGGTGGTCCGTACGGCCGTGACGGCGAACTCCGCCGCGGTGCCGTTCTCCAGGCGCGCCACGATCCGGTCGCCCCGGCGCAGCCGGTCGAGACGGCGGAAGACGCCGTCGCCGTACTTCCCGACCGTGACGTGGCCGAGGATCACCGACGGCCCGGTCCGGCCGGGGGTCGGCGAGTGCCGGTACCAGCCCGCCCGGTCGTCCGCCGTGATCGGCGGCACCTCCACCGTGCCGTCCGGTGCCAGGCCCAGCCGGATGACCGGCGTGTCGACGCCGATGGCCGGGACGAGCAGCCGGACCGGAGCGGAACGGGCCAGGGGACGCGCCCCCTTGGCCGGAACCGCCCGGGGCTTCGGCTGTCGTTCGGTGCTCCCGTCGCTCCCGCACGCCGTCAGCAGGGACGCCAGTGCCGCGGTCGTGAACGCGCGCCTGGAGAACGCGGTCATGCCCCGGTCGCCCGGCGGCGGCGAACGACGAAGACCGCTCCGCCGCCCAGCGCGAATGCCGCGGCGGCGCCCGCGCCGATCGCCGTGCCGTCGCTCCCGGAGGACGAGGACGTCTGGGTCACACCGGTGTCGGGCGCGCCGCCCGGCCGGACGGAGACCTGGTCCTCGGCCGGTGCCCGGGTCGGTTCGGGCTTCGGGGCCGGGCGCGTGCTGTCCGGTGCGCGGGTCGGTTCGGCACTGGCCGCCGGTTCGGCGTCCTCGGCCGGCTGGGGGGTGCCGGCCGGGGTGGCCGACTGGACCGGGCTCGGGGTCTTGCCCCCGTCGGCGAACGCGGGCCCGGTGCCCAGCAGTACGGCGGTGCCCGCGAGGGCCAGGGCGCTCAGGACGGTTCGGCGCATGGAATCGCTCTCCTTCGTCGGTCCCGCCCGATGGTCGGCGGGGTGGGTGACGGGTCGTGCGGAGAGACGATGCGGCCGCGGGGCAGGTTGTAAAGAGATGGCAAAGTCCGGTGAGGGCGTGCGCCCCGGCCCTCTTGGCAACACCCCCACCACCCGGTTCAATGGCGCCGTTTGTGATCGGGTCGCACCCGCCTCGACGATCGCCCCGTGGAAGGGTCACCTCCGTGCCGCACTCCCGCATCCCGGAATCCCTGGTCTTCGGCCCGGGGCACGCCCTCCTCGACCAGGCCACCGGCGCCCCCGCACAGTTCGCGGACGGCGACGACCCCGTACGCCGGTTCCTCCTGGACGACGTTGCCACCCCCTGGCACTCCGTCGAGCACCAGTGGGGCTCCGGACACCTGGTCACCGACCGCGGCGGAGCCCGCTGGCACACCCCCGCCGAACTGCGGTTCACGGAGGCCGGGCCGGAGGCGGTGCATGTGCCGCTGCCCGGGGTGCGCCTGGTCGTCCGCCGGGCCGTGCACGAGGACGTGCTGCGCGAGTCGTACACCCTCGAGAACACCGCCGGGGAGCCGCTCACCGTCACCGGACTCGGCGTCCAGACCCCGTTCGCCGACCTGTACGACGGTGCCGAGCACTCCCTGGAACGGGCCGTCCACGCACACCTGTTCACCGGCGGGACCTGGGCGTGGGCACTGGCGCAGCCGATGTCCGGGCAGGGGCGCTGCCTGGGCCTGATCGTGCGGGAGGGGGCCCTCGGGGCGTACTCCGTCGAGTCGCGCAACCTGAACTCGCACTCCAACGCCCGTGGCCACCTGGTCCTGCTGGTCACGGACCGGGCGCGCAACCCGGAGGCGTTCGGCGGCCAGCCGGAACTGCGCCTGGCGGCCGGGGAGTCGTACACCCTGACCTGGGAGCTGGGCTGGTACGCGTCGGTCGCGGAGTTCACCGCCGCGACCCGGCCACCGGCGGTGCTGTCCGCGTACGCCGCCGAACTCGGCGAGCCGATCGTCGTCGAGGCCCCTTCCGTGAGCAGCCCGGACCCGGGCGTGAAGGTCGAGGAGGAGACCGCCGGCCGCCACCGCGTCCAGGCCTCCCGCCACGGCAGCTACACCCTGGACCTCGGCGACGGGGCCCGCACCGAGGTGCTGTTCCACCTGCCGCTCGAAGAGGTCGTACGGCGCCGGGTCGCCTACGTCACGCGGTACCAGCGGGCCCGGGAGCGGCCCGGGCTGCTCGCCCACGCCTTCGTGCCGGTGGACACCCGGACCGGCCTGACCCAGGCGGCCAACGGCTGGGCGGACTGGACGGACGGCTCCGAGCGGATCGCCATGCCGCTGCTGCTCCAGACGGCCACGGCCCGCGGCTGGGCGGACCCGGAGGAGACCGGGCCGCTGCTGGACGGCTGGTCCCGCTTCGCCCGCCGGCATCTGCTCGACGACAGTGCCGCCCCGCGCCGCGGCTCGCAGCACTGGCACACCGGGCCCCGGTTGTACGACACCCCGTGGCTGGCCCGGTTCTTCCACGACCGGCATGCCGCCACCGGCCGGGAGGACGAGCTGGACCTGGCCGCCCGCATCCTGGAGCGGAGCTTCGAACTCGGCGGTGCCGGGCACCTGTCCATCGGCCTCTCCCCGACGACTCTGGCCGTCTGTTCCGCCCTCGACGCCACGGGCGGCGTGGACCGGGCGGACCGGCTGCGTGATCAACTGGTCGACAGTGCACGGGAGTTCATCCGCATGGGCAGGCGTCTCCCCGCCCACGAGGTCAACTACGAGCAGTCCATCGTGGCTCCCCTGCTGGACCTGCTCGTCGACGCCCACACCCTCACCGGCGAGCCCGGCTTCCTGGACGCCGCCGCCGAACGGCTGCCCTGGCTGCTGTCCTTCGGCGGCCCCCAGCCCCACGCCCGGCTGCACGGCGTGGCCGTCCGGCACTGGGACGGCTACTGGTTCGGCGCCAACCGGCTGTGGGGCGATGTCTTCCCGCACTACTGGAGCGCCCTCACGGCCGCCACCCTCGACCGCCTGCCGGCCGCCCTGCGCACCGCGCACACCGACCGTCTCGCCGAGGCGATATGGCGCGCCAACCTGGCCAACTACCGCGAGGACGGCTCCGCCACCTGCGCCTTCGTCCTGCCCTCGACCGTCGACGGCAGGGCCGCCCACACCGCCGACCCCCTCGCCAACGACCAGGACTGGCACCTCGTGCTGTGGATGCAGACAGCCATGTAGAGCACTGTGAAGGGATGGCCCGTTGACCACTTCACCCGTCTACCCCACCGTCCCCCGCACCGCCGACGTCGTGATCATCGGCGGCGGTGTGATGGGCACGAGCATCGCCTTCCACCTGGCCGAGGCCGGGGTGCGGAACATCGTCGTCGTGGAGCGCGGCGAGCTGGGCTGCGGCAGCTCGGGCAAACCGATCGGCGGCGTACGGGCGCACTTCTCCGACCCGCTCAACATCGAACTGGGCGACCGGAGTCTGCGCGCCTTCCGGGACTTCCAGGATCGCCCCGGCGCCGACATCCGCCTCGACACCGTCGGCTACCTCTTCCTGCTCACCACCGAGCGGCAGGCCGCCGACTTCGAGGCCGCCGTCCGGCTGCAGAACTCCCTCGGCGTCCCCAGCCGCATGACCGGCCCCGAAGAGGCCCGCCGCCTGTGTCCCTACGTCAGCACCGACGGGCTGGTGGCGGCCGCCCACTCGCCCGCCGACGGCCACGCCCGGCCCGCACTGGTCGTCCAGGGCTACGCGCGTGCGGCCGCCCGGGCCGGTGTCGTCCTCGCCACCCACACCGCGGTCACCGGCCTCGACACCACCGGCGACCGGGTCACGGCCGTGCACACCGACCGCGGACGGATCGACTGCGCCACGGTCGTCTGCGCCGCCGGAGCCTGGTCGGCACGGATCGGCGACCTGGCCGGCGTCCCCCTCCCCGTCCGGCCGGTCCGCCGCCAACTGGCCTTCACCGTCCCCCTCACGCCCCCCGCCCCGCGCATCCCCTTCACCATCGACTTCTCGTCCTCGGCGTATTTCCACAACAGCGACGACGGCCTCCTCTTCGGCCTGGCCGACCCCGCCGAGCCGGACGGCTTCGACACCACCTGGACCCCCGGGTGGCTGGAGCTCTTCCGCGACGTCGTACGCCACCGCGCCCCCGACCTCGCCGACATGGACACGGCGCGCGGCTGGGCCGGGCTCTACGAGGTCACCCCCGACCACAACGCGCTCATCGGCCGCTCCGGCGAGGTCGTCAACTTCCTCTACGCCACCGGGTTCTCCGGTCACGGCTTCCTGCAGGCCCCGGCGGTCGGGGAGATCGTCCGCGACCTGTACCTGGACCGGACACCCTGCGTCGACGTCGGCCCGCTCAGCACCGACCGCTTCCGGGCGGGGGCGGAGTTCCGGCCCGAGTCGCATGTCGTCTGAGGCTGCGGATATTCGGCTGCGCGAGGGTGCGGGGGCCGCTAGCATCGCCGCGATGACGACCTCCTGCATGGACAGATTGGGGGTCCCGTCCGCGCCAGGTGAGTGCTGATGCTCACCCCCACCGCGAACGGGAGCTCCCCGCCTTCCCCAAGGCCGACTTCCTTCTGGCCGCGCGTGCGCGAGTTCGCCGTGCCGCCCTCCATGATCGAGACCGCGACGGCCCGGCGGCATGCCGGTGACTGGGCGGGTGCGTGCGCCGCCGCCGGTATCGACGTCGACCTCCAGCCACGTGCCGTGGCCCGGTCCCACGGCCGGGAACTCGCCGCCCGGCTCCGGGCCGACCTGCGGCACCTGGCCCCCGACCTGCTGCGCTGGCACCTGCCGAGGATCGCCCCCGACGGGCTGCTGCGGCCGGGGCTGACCATCGGCCTGGCCCGGTACGACACCACGGGCGCGACACCGCTGCACCTCGTGGTGCGGACACCACCGGCCCGGGCCGACGCCGGTCAGCGGATCGGCCTCGCCCTGTGGGACGCGTCGGACGCGACCGACCGGCGTCATCCGCATCCCCGCCCCAGCAGACGGTTCCGTCTCGACCTGCACCGGCATCTGTGGGATGCGCGCCGGGCGGGGGAGCTGCGGGTGCGGGCGGGGGCGGATCTTCCTGACACGGACGGTCGTTCGGCGCCCGGGCCGCTGCCGCAGGGCCATCGCCGCGCCGTCGACCGGTGGGCGGCCGAGGCGGAGATCCTGCTGCGGGCCGAGGGGCGGCCGGCCGGCCGGGTCGGTGTCCGCCTCGGGGCGCGCGACCGGCTGGTTCTGGACGTGTCCGACGGCACCGCCGTGGTGACGTCGCACGCCCCCGACCCCGCACTGCCCGTCCTGCCCGACGCGGCGACCTGGGTGCTGCCCGACCTGGAGCTGCTCGGGGCCGGGGCGATCGACCCCGGGCGGCTGCATCCGCTGGTCGCCTCGGCCCTGGGCGTGGAACGGACCGGCACCTCCGGGGTGCGCGACGAGGCGGGGGATCCACGGCAGGTGGACTGCCGGGGAACCCGGCACACCATCGGCCTGGTCGGCGGCGCCCTGGCCGCGCTGGACCACGCCCCGGACGAGATCCGGCGCGAGGAACTGCTGGCCGCCCTGGGCGGACCACCCCTGCCCTGTCTCCAGGCCATCGACCGGGCACACCGCCGCCCCGACTGCCTCGTCGGCGTGCGTGAACGCCTCCGGCACGGCGACGTCACCGGGGCGCTGGCCGCCGTGGAGAGCCTGCTGGGCCCCGAAGCGGTGCTGCGCGACGGCCCGCTGCGGGACGCGCTGGAGACGGCCGCGCGGCGGCGGATCGCCTACGGGCTCTTCCGGGCGGGCCTGGACGGGCCCTCGCCCGGCAGCCTGCGCCCCTGGGACCGCCGCCGCTCCCGCGGCCACGGCCCGCACCCCCGCCACATGTGACCAAGGGCCTTTCTGCCCCGGACCTTTCAGCCCACCAGACCCACAGGTGATCACACATGCTCACACGCAACTCGCCCATGGCCGACACCACCGCCCGACTCGATGTCGCGGCCGACCTGCTGACCCTTCTCCGCGACACCACCACCGAGCCCCGCCCCGACACCCAACTGGAAGCCCTCACCCTGGCCGTGGCCGCTGATCTGCCCGTACTGCTGTGGGGAGAGCCGGGCATCGGCAAGACGGCCGCCCTGAACCAGCTCGCCGCCGCCCTGGACCTGCCGCTGACCACGGTGATCGCGAGCGTGCACGAGCCGTCCGACTTCTCGGGGCTGCCGATTGTCGGCGACGACCCCGCCGAACAGGGTGTGCCCATGGCCCCGCCGGACTGGGCGGTACGCCTGGTGCGGGCCGGCCGGGGACTGCTCTTCCTCGACGAACTGTCCACCGCGCCGCCCGCCGTCCAGGCAGCCCTGCTCCGGCTGGTGCTGGAGCGGCGGATCGGCGCGCTGCGGCTGCCGCCCGGCGTGCGGATCGTGGCCGCCGCCAACCCGCGTTCCTCGGCCGCCGACGGCTGGGAACTGAGCCCGCCGCTCGCCAACCGCTTCGTCCACCTCCAGTGGACGCACGACACCGAGGTCGTCGTCCGCGGCCTCGGCGGGACCTGGCCCCGGGCGACCCTGCCCCGGCTCGATCCCGGGAGGCTGCCGGAGGCCGTGGCCTTCGCCCGCCGTGCCGTGTGCGAGCTGCTCACCGCACGCCCCGGGCTCGTGCACCGGCTGCCCAGCGGAGAGACCCGCCGGGGCGGGGCCTGGCCGTCGC
The DNA here is from genome assembly GCF_042674225.1 of Streptomyces sp. NPDC056948. Taxonomy (NCBI): domain Bacteria; kingdom Bacillati; phylum Actinomycetota; class Actinomycetes; order Kitasatosporales; family Streptomycetaceae; genus Streptomyces; species Streptomyces sp. NPDC056948. Next base: position 7,973 of record NZ_JBHUQX010000073.1, on the reverse strand, counting down.
CCCGCAGTTGGGAGATGACGCTGCACCTGATCGCCTTCGCCACCGCGGCAGGATCCTCCCGCGATGTGCTCTCCCTGCTGGTCCGGGGCACCGTCGGGGACGGTCCGGGCCTCGAACTGCTGGCGAGCCTGGACCGGATGGACCTCCCGGACCCCGAGACCCTGCTGGCCGACCCGGCCGGAGCGGTCCTGCCCGAGCGGGGCGATCTGCGCCAGGCCGCGCTGGACGCTGTCGTCGCCGCGGTCCGCAGCCGCCCGGAGCGGCCCCGCTGGGACGCGGCGTGGGCCCTGCTGGTCAAGGCGGTCGAGAGCGGGCCCCCGGACGTCGTGGTCGTCCCCGCGACCACGCTCGCCGCACTGCGCCGGGAGGACTGGGACGTGCCGGCGGCGATCGAGCGCCTCGCCGGGGTCGTGTCCCTGTCCGGCCGGGCGGACCGTGCGGCGGCCCGGACGACGGCGAAGGCGGGCCGATGACGACGGAGACGGGAACCCTCGACCAGGGCAAGCTCTTCGCCGCCCGTCTGCACGCCGCCCGCGTCCGCCCCTACCTCGCGACGGCCCTGTTCGCCCTGCACGTCGTGGAGTCGCGCCGGGTGCCGACGATGGGCGTCGACCGGCACTGGCGGTGCTACGTCTCGCCGGTGTTCGTGGACCGTACGCCCGTCGAGGAACTGGCCGGTGTGTGGGTGCACGAGGTGTCGCACCTGCTGCGCGACCACCACGGCCGCAGCGACCGGGTCGCTCGGGAACGGGGCCTGAGCGGACCGGGGGAGCGGCTGCGGATGAACATCGCCGCGGACTTCGAGATCAACGACGACGTCTACGGCGACGGCCTGGCCCGCCCCGAGGGAGTCGTCGAACCGGGTGATCTGGGGCTGGCGGAGGGCGAGTTGATGGAGGAGTACCTCCGGCAGTTCAGCCTCGGCCCGCGCATGCAGGACCTGGCCTGGCTGGACTGCGGGAGCGGCGCCGACGGACTGGGCCGGGAGTGGGAACTCGGCCCGGACGGCGCGCACGGCCTGAGCGAGCAGGAACGGGACGCCGTCCGCTTCCGGGTGGCGCAGGGCATCACCGGCCGCCCCGGCAACGCCCCGCAGGGCTGGCGGCGCTGGGCGGAGGAGGCCTTTCACCCACCCCAGCCCTGGCGGGAGTTGCTGGGTGCGGCGGTCCGCTCGGCCGCGTCCGGCCCCGGCGCGGGCGAGGACTACACCTACGGCCGCCCGGCCCGGCGCTCGGTCTGTCTGCCCGGCGTCGTCCTCCCGAGCCTGAGACGCCGCCCGCCCCGGGTATCGGTCATCATCGACACCTCCGGCTCGGTCAGCGACGCCGAACTCGGCAGCGCGCTCCTGGAAGTCGCCGCGATCGCCCGGGCCGTGGGCGGACGCCGCGACCTCGTCACCGTGGTGCCCTGCGACGCCTCGGCCGGGATCGCCCGCCGCCTCTGCCGCGCCGAGGGCATCCCCCTGACGGGCGGCGGCGGCACGGACCTGCGCGCCGGCTTCACCCGCGCCCTGCGCTCCCGCCCGGCCCCGGACGTCATCGTGGCCCTCACCGACGGCCAGACGCCCTGGCCGGGCACCCGGCCTCCGTGCCGCACGGTCGTGGGCCTCTTCCCACGCCGCCACGAGGACCACTCCTACGACGAGTCCGACCCCGAGTACGTCCCGGACTCACCGCCGGACTGGGCCCGGGTCGTGGACATCGGGTCGTGACGGCTCAGGGCCGGTCCAGCAGCCCCCGTTCCATCGCCACCACCACCGCCCTCGTGCGGTCGTTGACGTCGAGCTTGGCGAACAGCCGCAGCAGATGCGTCTTCACCGTGGCCTCGGCGATGACGAGGCGGCGGCCGATCTCGGCGTTGGTCAGCCCGTCCGCGACCGCGTTCAGGACGTCCGCCTCGCGGGCCGTGAGCGGGATCTGGGCGGGCTGGCGCATGCGGGCGACGAGGCGTTCGGCGACCCGGGGCGCCAGCACGGTCTCGCCGCGCGCCGCCGCGTGGATCGCGTCGGCCAATTGCTCACGGGTGGTGTCCTTCAGCAGGTAGCCGATCGCCCCGGCCTCCACCGCGCGCTCGATCTCCGCGTCCGTGTCGTACGTCGTCAGGATCAGTACCCGGGTGCGGGGGAAGCGCGCGACGATCTCGGTCGTGGTCGCCACCCCGTCCAGCACCGGCATCCGCAGGTCGACCAGGGCGACATCCGGCTCGTGGCGCTCGACGAGACCGAGGGCCGCGCGGCCGTCGCCCGCCTCGCCGACGATCTCGATGCCGGACTCGGAGGCGAGCAGGGCCACCACCCCCGCCCGCATGACGGTGTGGTCGTCGACCACGATGATCCGCAGCGGTCCGTCGGTCATGCGGAGGCCTCTCTCGCTTCGGCCGTCAGGGGTATCAGCGCCAGCACCCGCGTCCCGTCCCCCACCGAACTCGTCACCGTCAGCCTCCCGCCCAGCTCCGCCAGCCGTTTGCGCATGCCGTCCAGGCCGAAGCCCGACGACTCGGCCACCACGAACCCGGTCCCGTCATCGGTGATCTCGAGCTCCACACCGTCCGGCTGCCGGGCCAGCACCACGCCGACCGTGGAGGCGCGGGCGTGCTTGCGCACGTTGGCCAACGACTCCTGGGTGCAGCGCAGCAGCGCGATCCGGGTCTGCTGGTCGCACTCCAGGTCCTCCAACTCGGCGTCGACGGTGAGGCCGGTGTCCTCGGCGAAACGGTCCAGGGTGCGGCGCAGGGTCTGGGCCACCGAACCCGCCGCCGCCTGGCCGGGGCGCTGGGGCGAGCCGACCAGTTCCCGCGCCTCGGCGAGGTTCTCCCGGGCGGTGGACTCGATCGACCGCAACTGCTGGGCGCTGCGGGCCGGTGCGGAGTCGAGCCCGGCCCGGGCCGCCTCGGCGAGCACGATGATCGAAGCGAAGCCCTGGGCGAGGGTGTCGTGGATGTCCCGCGCCAGCCGCTCCCGCTCGTCCGCCGCGCCCTGCCGCTGATGCGCCTCGGACAACCGGGCCTGGGTCTCCTCCAGTTCGGTGATGAGCCGGGCCCGCTCGGCGCTCTGCCTCACCACCGAATGCGCCCACAGCCCGATCAGCACCCCCACGCCGACGACGAGCACCGTGGAGAGGAGCGTCTCGGTGAAGAACTCCACCGTCCAGCCGTCCTGCCGCAGCACGCTCGCGGCCAGGGTCGCGGCCGCGGCGAGCCCCAGGAACACCACCGAGGCCCTCGGCGTCCGCCCGAACAGCCAGTAGTGCGGCAGCGTCACCATGAACAGCGCCCCGTAGTTGTCCCGCAGACAGGCCAGCCCGCCCAGCGCGACCACCAGCACCGACAGATACACGTGCGGCCGTACGACGGGGTTGGCCGGGAAGCGGTACAGCACCGCGTAGGACACCATCACCGCGCCCAGCAGGACCAGCGCCGCGTACTTGCTCCCGCCGGGCCGGTCGCCGGCGGTCGACCCGACGGCGATCACGGCGAACAGCAGCCAGCACACCGCGTTCCAGCGACGCAGCGTCGTGGTCCAGAAGACGTCGGCGGTGGAGCCGGCGGATGCGGTCATGCCGATCAACGTACGTCGACCGCCGGACGGGAGGAGGACCTTTTCTCCGGGACGGCGAGCGCCCGCCGCACCGCGCGCGAGGGCCACCAGCTCGACTCGCCCAGCAGCAGCATCGCCGCCGGCAGGATCATCACCCTCACCACGAACGCGTCGATCAGCACGGCCGCCGCCAGGACGAAGCCGATCTGCTTCATCTCGATGATGTGCAGGAAGACGAAACTGGCGAATACCGTCGTCATCACGACCGCGGCACTGGTCACCACGCTCGCCGAGGAACGGATCCCGTCCAGCACCGCCTGCCGCGTGGGCACGCCCGCGAGCGCCGCCTCCCTGATCCGGCTGACCACGAACACCTGGTAGTCCATCGACAGTCCGAAGAGGATCACGAACAGGAACAGCGGCACCCGCGACCCGATCGACCCGGTGGAGTCGAAGTCCAGCAGGCCCTCGGCCCACGTCCCCTGGAAGACCAGCACCAGCAGCCCGAGCGCCGCCGCCGCGGACAGCAGGTTCAGGACGACGCCGAGCAGTCCGAGCACGACCGAGCGGAAGGCGTACACGGTCATCGCGAACGTCACCAGCAGCAACGCGCCGAGGACCAGGGGCAGTTTGCCGTTCTGGTGGGCGGGATAGTCGGCGTAGCGGGCGACGTCGCCGCTCACGCCGTACTCGGCGCCGCCGATCCGGCCCACGGTCGCGGGCAGGAAGTCGTCCCGGAGCCGGTCGAGGGAGTCGTAGGCCTCGTCGGAGTTGCCGAGGTACGGCACCTTCAGTTCGAGGGTGCTGGTGCGGTCGTCGGCCGAGGTCCGGATCCGCGACGCCCCGGTGAACAGCCGGTCGCCATCCGCCCGCCCGGCCACCTGCCGCAGGGCGGCGACGACCTCCGCCGACCGCGCGGCGTCGGCGCGTACGACGACCTGATGGGTCACCCGCTGCTCCGGGAACGCCTCGTTGAGCCGGTCGTACACCCGCATCGCCGGGATGTCGCGGGAGTGGGTGTCCCGGCTCATCTCGGTGATCTTCAGCCCGGCCAGCGGGACGACGAGGGCGAGCAGGGCGAGGACCGAGACGCACAGGGTGGCCAGGGGATGCCGGGCGGCGGGCCGCAGCAGGGCACTCCACACCCGGCCGCCGCCCCGCTCACCCCGCACCCGGCGTACGGGCTTGCCGCGCTCGGCCCGCCGCCGCGCCCGGCGTTCCGCCCGCTGCCCGAGCTTGACGAGCAGCGCGGGCAGGGCCGTCAGCGAACTCGCCACCGCCACCAGGACGACCACGATCGTGCCGGTCGCGAGGGACGAGAAGATCACGTCGGCGGCGAGATACAGCGTCGCCGTGGAGGCGACCACCGCCATCCCGGAGACCACGACCGCCCGGCCCGAGGTCGCGGCGGCCAGCTCCACCAGCGCCTCGGAGGACAGCCGTCCGCCGGAGCGGGCCCGTTCCTCCCGCTCGCGCTTGAGATAGAAGAGCGTGTAGTCGACGCCGACCGCCAGGCCGATCATCAGGATGACGTTCGTCCCGATCCCGGCGTCGGGCGACACATGCGAGACGACCATCGACAGACCGACCGCCGCCGCGATCGACGACAGCGCCAGCAGCAACGGCACCCCGGCCATGGTCACCGACCCGAACACGACCAGCAGCGTGAGCAGGGTGACGGGCAGGGTGATCGCCTCGGACAGCGCCAGATCGTCACTGCGCTGCTGGTCGACCCCCTTGCTGACGGAGGGACTTCCGGTCTCCTCCAGCAGCAGACCGGGGTGGCCCTTGCGCACCGCCGAGGTCTGCGCCACGAGCGTGTCGACCTTGTCCTTGGCGTCCCGCTCCTCGCCCTTCAGCGACACCTCGACCATCAGGGTCCGGCGGTCCTCGGACAACAACGGGTCGGCCACGCCCGCCACTTCGGGCAGTCGCCGCATCCGGTCGGTGAGATCCTTCGCGGCGGCCCGGGCGGCGCCCTGGTCGAGAGCACCGCCCGAACGGGAGGAGATCAGCACCTGCTCGGCGGCCCTGCGCTCCAGCTCGGCCTCGGCGGCGAGGGCCTCGGCCCGCCCGGCCTCACCGACCCGGTAGTCCGCCGTCTTCGCACTGTTCGTGCCGACGGCACTGCCGGCCCCCAGACACAGCGCCACGAACACCAGCCAGCCGACGATCGCCCGCCAGGGGTGCCGCGCGCTCCAGCGCGCCACGCGCACAGAGAATGAGTTCATGCCCAAAAGCGTTGCTGAACAGGGCAGTTGACGGACAGAGGTACTCGGTTGAACCTGCCGTCCACCGGTCGGTGGACCCGGACCCTGGGGAAAACCCCACGTCCCTCGGCCTCAGGCGGGCTTCAGCACGACCGCCTGTCCGCCCGCCGGTGCCATCGCCACGTCGAGGGTGTCGGCCCGGGTCACGGTCCGGGTTCCGACCACGACCGGGGTCTGGTACGGGCTCGCACCCGGGGTGCCGTCGGCGTAGACCGTCGCCGTGTACGTCCCCCGCCCGAGGAAGGACAGAGGGAGGCTGAGTGTCCTCGACGACTCGTCGGTCATCGCGCCGAGGTACCAGGTGGAGCCGTTGCGGCGGGCCACGGCGACGTACTCGCCGATCGAGCCGGCCAGGGTGCGGCTCTCGTCCCAGGTCGTGGGGACGGCGTTGAACCAGGGCAGCCCGGGCCAGTTCGCCGGGTTGCCGTACTTGGACGGCTTGTCGTACCAGAAGAGGAAGTTGAGGGGCTGGTAGTAGACGGCGGCCATGGCCATCTGGTGGGCGTTGGTCGTCTTGTCGCGGGACTGGCCGTAGCAGATCGTGTAGTCCATCGGGCCGCCGATGTTGCGGGCGAACGGCAGCGTCACATTGTGCGTGGCGGTCGGGAACTGCTCGTTGCCGCGCACGCCCTCCAGGCTGATCCAGTTCGGGCAGGTCCGCTCGTAGCCGAACGGCCGGACGTCGTCGTGCATGTCGATCAGCAGCTCGTACTTCGCGGCCGTCATCGCCCAGTCGATGATCTGGCCGGTCATCGACTGGGTGCCGTCGTTGATGAACCCGAGCTTGATGCCCCGCACGCCCCAGCTCTTGTAGAGGCCGAGGAGGGAGTCCGCGTCGGTCAGCGCCAGCCGGTTGACGTAGAGGAAGACCCCGATGCCCTTGCCCGTGGCGTACGAGATGACGGACGGCAGGTCGATCGCGGCGATCGGGCGGGTCGCGTCGGGCGTCGTGAACTCCGGGCCGTACCAGCCGGCGTCGTACTCGATGTACTCCAGCCCCCGGGCCACGGCGAAGTCGACGCCCGCGAGTCCGGCCGCGGTGGTGAGCTCGCAGCGGAAGACCTTGCCCGGCTTGATCCAGGAGGGGTCGGGGAGGGCGTTCGGCGGGGCCAGGCTCAGCACCAGCTCGGCGTTGTCGACGAGTTCGGCGTGGGTGGCGCCGATGACGACGGCCCGCCACGGTGTGGCGAAGGGCGTGGCGACGGTGGAGGCCGTCTCCACCGGGCCGGTGCCCCGGGCGGTGTGCTCCATGAGGAAGGCGGAGAGGGCGTTCGGCTCACCGGCGACCGAACCGAGCATCAGGCGCGGGTAGTCGATGCGCGCGGACTCGCAGACGCAGGCGATGAAACCGTTGGAGAGCGTGGCGGTCAGGGGGAGGTCGGTGAGCGGGCCGTTGTCCGTGGTGGCGGTCCCGGTGACGGGTAGGGAACCCGGGGCCACCGGCTCGTAGGCGTTCTCGTCACGGGCGCTGTAGACGGTGGTGCCGTCCGGGAAGACGAAGGTCGTCAGCTCGTCGGTGATGGTGGCGGTGGCCGCAGTGTCGGCGTCGAGGAGGAGGTAGCGCAGGGCGACGCCGGTCCGGTAGGCGCGGACCTGCACGCCGAAGCGCGTGCCCGTGGCCTGGTCCCTCAAGTCCCAGCGCTGCTCCTGGTAGTGGTCGGTGACGCTCGCGTTGCGCCCGTAGACCGGGGTCCAGGTGGAGCGGTGCGCGCGATGCCGCTCGCGGATCACCCTGACGTCACTGCCGAGGACGGTGCCGTCGGCGAGCCGGATGCCGAGGGCGGAGGTGCCGATCACCGTCCGGCCGTCGCGCCGGGCGGACCAGTGGAGAGCCCCGCGGGTGCTGACCGACAGGGTGATGGAGGTGCTGCCCATGCGGGCGGTCACGCTCTCCGGGCGGTGCGGTCGGCTGTCGGCGGCGTACGCGGGGCGCGATGTGACGATGCCCGCCGCGACCAGCCCGGCACCGGCGGCCGCGCCCTTGAGCACTTCCCGGCGGGCCCGCTCTCCCGAAGCTCTCATCGTGAGGGACCTTTCCCTTGTAGTAATAGGGTAGTAACCGTTTTCTGCCAGTGGCGAGTGCAGTTGTACGCGCCGCCGCGAAGGCGGGTCAAGAGGTCGGCGCCACCGGGATACGCGAACACCCCGGGTGCCGGGCCTGGTACGGC
>NZ_JBHUQX010000072.1:0-28247 GCF_042674225.1 Streptomyces sp. NPDC056948 | reverse complement strand
GCCCTGTTCCACGTCCGCACCCCGAGGCAGGTCGGCGAACACGCCTCGCGGTTCGTCGCGGGTCACAGGTCGGCCATGTCCCCCGGTTCCGCGGCCGTACGGGCCGCCAGCATGCCCAGCTCGTAGCCGAGCTGGAATCGGGTCTCCGCCTTGAGCTCGGACTTGAGCTTGGCGAGGTGGGTGGCATAGGCGCGGGTGCTCAGCCCGATCCGCTTGGCGATCGCCGTGTCGCTGTCGCCGTTGATCAGGCAGCGGATGATGGTCTCCCGCAGCACACCGCTGATGTGGCTGGACTCGTTCGGCGTACGGGACCCCTCGAACGGCTTCGCCCGCAGCCAGTTGCGCTCGAACACGCCCACCAGGAACCGTACGACCGCCGGCTCCCGGATGATCACGGCCTGGTCGCGCTCGTTGTCGGCCGGGATGAACGCCAGGCTGCGGTCGATGACGATGAGCCGGTCGAACAGCTCGTCCATGGTGCGCACCTGGGCGCCGAGGGAGGTCATCTCGGACACGTACCCCCGGGTCGGGCCGTCGTGCCAGGCCGTGTGCTGGTAGAGCGTGCGGACCTCCACACCGCGGCCGAGCAGCTCGGCCGTCTGCATCTTCACCTTCTCGAGCGTGTCCTTGGGCCGCCCCCCGCCGGGCTGCGCGGTGAACAGTTCCTTGGTGGCCTGCTGCACCGACTCGTTGACGATCGCGCTGATCGCGGCCTTGCCCTCGATACGGACGATGGGCTCGCCGTCCTGCGGCCGCGGGCCCTTGCGCGACTCGGCGATCAACGGCTGGAGCAGGTCGGTCAGATTGCGGGCCTCGTCGAGCATGGTGAGGGCGGTGGACCGCAGCAGCGCACCGAGCCGCGCCTCCACGACGCCGGGATCGACGACGCTCAACTGCTCGGGCACGGCGGCGTCCTGGCTGACCATGCCCATCGCCACCAGCTCGCCGAGCGTTCCCTCGTCGAGGTCGAGGTCGCGAGCCCCCCGACGAATCGTTTCGCTACTGCCACCCGACTGGCCGTGCCATTCCTTGCGGAGCAACTCGACGTACGTCGAGCGTGCCTTCGTGCTGGGTATCGGGACCACAGACTTTGCTGGACTCATCGCCAACTCCCCCGGAGTGAGGTCGGTAGTCGCAAACCCGCGAGAGTGTAACCCTTCCTCATCTGTCCGCGTGCAGACAATCGCGCAGCGTAATGCCCAGGCAATATTCAAGCGCGCGCGGTCGGTTTCGCGTCAGGCCGAGCCGGACGATGGCCGGTTCACAAGCCCCCGTCCCCGGCTCCGTCCTCCAGCGGCAGACCCAGCCGCCAGGCCCGGTACCCGGCCTGGAACCTGCTTTCCGCGTCCAACTCATCGGTGATGTCCCGAAGATGACGACGCAGGGTGCGCGGCGCCATGCCGAGCCGGCGGGCGATCACGTCGTCCTTCAGCCCGGCCGCCATCAGCCGCAGGATGGCCAGTTTCAGGTCGTCGGAGGCCAGCCGGTCCTGGGCCGTCCCGCTCTGCTCGGTGAGCCGCCCGCCGTTCATCTCCTCGAGGTCGAACGGCCGGCCGGACCGCCACAGCGTCTCGAACATCCGGTACAGGAACCCCACGACGGTCGGGTCGGTGACGATCGACGCGCCCTGGGGGCGTCCCTCGATCCGCGGCTGCGGAACGAACGCGGTCTCCCGGTCGAAGATGATCACCCGGTCGAACACCTCGGCGGTGGTGCGGATCCGCGCCCCCGCCGCCGACACGGCCCGCACATATGTCTGCGTCGTCAGACTCGCCCGCGCCGTGTGCTGGTACAACGTGCGCACCCGCACCCCCCGCTCCAGCATCGCCACGCTCTCCGCGACGATCCCGTGCAGCGTGTTCGGACTGCGGCCGCCGCCCGGCTGGATGCTGACCATCTCCTCCATGCACAGCCGGGTCATCGCCGACAGCTCCCGCCGCACCTCGGCGACGCTGTCCACCTGCCGCAACCGCTCCGCCCTGCGCCCGCTGCGGGAGTGCTCGGCGAACAGCGCGGCGAGCGGCCGCAGCCGGGTGTGCAAATGGCTCAACTCCCGCTGCCGCTCCCGTATCTCGCGCTCCAGCGGGGCCCGCGCCGTCACCTCGGCCACGGTCGGATCCACCGCCGTCCACACATCGCCGTCGCTGTCACCGTCGCCGTCGCCGAGTCTCTGCAACAGACCGAGCCGCGACAGGTCCTCGAGGGCTATGCTCAACTCCCTCTCGGCGAGCCCCAGTTCCGCGGCGGCTCGGCCGGGGTCGCGGAGCGTGCCGTGGCGCAGGGTCCACTCGTAGAGCAGCAGCGAACCCTGCCGGAGCGCCGGTTCCGGTTCCCGCTGCTGTGCTCCCGAACGCTCCATCGTCGGCTTCCTCTTCCGGTCAGGCCACCTTGGGCCACCGATTATCTCTCTGTTCGGCGCGGGAACGCTGCCAGAATCCTCGTATCGCGCTGCACGAATCGGCATGGCTGTGTGGCCAGGGCCCCCCGAAAGGGTGAAGAATGCGCCGAATCGCTTTCCTGCGATCCATCGAGATTCAACAGACCAAGCCTTATCTCAAAAGCCTTGAGTCGAGGCTCGAACGGGAGGGAATGGAAGCCAAACTCTTTTACACGGACGGCGATTGCGGACCTGACGACTTTCCGGGCACGGCACAGAAGGTGCCCGCTGACATCACGCCCGCCGAACTTGCCAAGAAGGTGATCGACTGGTCCGCCGACGGAGTCGTGTCCTTGTCCATCGCGGACGAGAACGCCCTGCGTGACGCGGTGGTCAAGCGGATCCTCGAGCCGGTCGGCATTCCCATGGTCGGCCACAGCCTGGCAGCCGTGCACGTCGGCTCCAACAAGTGGGAGACGAAGGGCCTGTTGACGGACTACGGGTTCGATCTGCCCGGCGGCATCCTTGTCGACAGTGATGTGCTGGCCGGCCGCGGACTGCCCATCCCCGCTTATGTCGAATCCATATTGATGCAGGCGTCCGATCTCGGATATCCGTTGATCAGCAAGCCGCTGTGGGACTGCATGGGCGCCGGCATGGTGGCACTCTCCGACGAGAGCGAACTGCACGAGCATCTGACCAAACCGCACGACGGCAATTTCATTCTGGAGCAGTGCGTCTCCGGGGAGATCTGCTCGGTGGAAGTCGTGGGCGCCCGCGGCACTTACGTGGTGCAGCCCAAGGTGTGGCAGGGACCGGCCGAGGCCGGACCGGTGTTCAACTTCGGCCGGCTGCGCTACGCGGCCCCGCGCCCCGAGCACGACGAGGCGTTCGCCCCCGTGGCCGAGAAGCTCCAGGCGCTGTGCCGCGGGCTGGACCTGGAGGGCGCCATCGGGATCGACATGATCTACGAGGACGGGCGCTACAAGATCCTGGAGATCAACCCCCGGGTCACCGGCACGACCACCCCGTGCATCGCCGCCTCGGGCTTCAACACGTACGACTGTCTGCTGTCGATCCTGGACGGTAGCTGGCCCGCGCCCGAGGTACCGGCCGTGGCGCCGGTCCGGCAGGTGTGCCTCCAGTTCCCGATCCACGACCCGACGCCGGAGTTCGTCCACGACGCCGGCCGCGAACTGGACGTCGTCCGCACCCAGACGCTCACCATCGAGGGCGTACGGCACCCCAACATCATCATCACCTGCGCGCTCGACGACCTGCCCGGACTGCCCGCAAGGCTCGCCTCGTTGTGGCGACGGCACCGGTTCACCGACGAGGTGTTCCTGGCCCAGATCGCGAGGGCCGTGGGGGCCGACGCACCCGACCTGAGGGAACTGGTTCAGTGACATGAACATGAAAACCTATCGAAGGGTACTGGCCCTGCCGGGCATCGGTTCGCTGATGCTCCTGGGCCTGTTCTCCAAGATCGCCGTGGTCGCGATCCCCGTGGTCCTGAACCTCGCGGTCGTCCTCGGCCTGGACCGCGGGTTCGGCGCCGCCGGTCTGGTCATCACGGCCTGGACCGTCGGCGTCGGCATCGGCGGCCCCCTCCAGGGCCGCATGATGGACCGCTACGGAGCCCGCCCGGTCCTGCTGGCCTCGGTCGCCGCCCAACTGCTGTTCTGGGGCTTCGGACCGCTGCTGTCCTACGAGGGGCTGGTCGCCGGCGCGGTGGCCGTCGGCCTGCTCAACCTGCCCGGCTTCGCCCTGGTGCGACTGCGGCTGGCCGTGGCGATCCCGGACGAGGACCGCAACGCGGCCTTCGCCCTGGACGCCATGACCTCGAACATCTCGTACATGGTGGGCCCCGCGCTCGGCGTCACCGTCGCCACCGCCGTCTCCAGCACGGCCTCCATGCGGGGGCTCGGCGTCATCGTCAGCCTCGCGGGACTGGGGCTCGCGCTGCTGAACCCCGCGGTGCGGGCCACCACCTCCGAGTCCGGCACCCAGCCGCCGAAGCCCACTTTCCGGACCTGGTTCACGCCGGCCCTGGTGCCCGTGCTCATGGCGACCACCGCCACGACACTGGCCACCGCCGGGTACGAGACGGCCATCGTCGGCGGTCTGCGGCACTCCGGGCAGCTGGGCTTCTCCGGCCTGGTGCTGACCGTCTGCGGGTTCTGCTCGCTGATCGGAGCCCTCGTCTACGGCACGATCAAACGCCCGCCCGGCTTCGCCGTCATCGCCGGTCTGGTGGGTCTCACCACCGTCGTCGGCGGCTTCGCGACCGGCCAGTGGTGGCTGCTCTGCCTCGCCATGGCGCTGCCCGCGGCCCTGTGCTCGCCCGCGTTCGCCTCCACCGGCAGCGCGGCCAGCGCCCTCGCCCCGGAGGGAGCCCGCGGCGTGGTCATGGGCACCTACAGCGCGGCCCTCACCGTCGGCAACAGCATCGGCCCCGCGCTGTCCGGCGCGGTCCAGGACTCGGCAGGTCCCCGCTGGGCCTTCGTGGTGATCGGCCTGACCGGTGCCGCCCTGTCCGCGCTCGCCCTCCTCGGCAACGTCTGGCTGGGCCGCCGGACCGAGAGCATCGCGCCGCCGGAGCCGGACCGGGCCCTGGCCGACGCGAAGGCGTGACCCGGGGCGGCCACCGGGCCGCCCCGGCCCCGACTTCACCACCCCCTGACGCAACAAGGAGCAGTGATGAGCACCAAGGGTCACGTCGTCCTCGTCGACGCCTTCGGCACGGCACGGTTCTACCCGCCGGAGTTCCGCGAGGCCGGCTACGCGTGCGTGCGCGTGCAGAGCTCACCCGACCAGCCGGAGGTCCTGCTCTCCGGGCTCGATCTGTCCCTCTACGAGGACAACATCCTCCACACCGGGGACTTCGAGGAGACGCTGCGCGCGGTGAGCGCCTACGAACCGGTCGCCGTCATGGCCGGCCACGAGTTCGGCGTCCCGTTCGCCGACCGGCTCAGCGAGGCGCTGGGCCTGCCCACCAACGGCACCGCCCTCAGCCAGGCACGCCGCGACAAGTTCACGATGATCGAGACGATCAAGGCGGCGGGCCTGCGCGGCGCCCGGCAACTGCTCGCCACCAGCGCCGGCGAACTGGAAGCCTGGCACCGCGAACACGGCGGCCGGGTGGTCGTCAAACCCCTGGCCAGCGCCGGCAACGACGGCATCCGGTTCTGCGACACCCCCGAGGACAGCGCCGCCGCGTTCCGCGAACTCACCGGTGCCGACAACATGTTCTCGCGGCGCAACGAGGGCGTCGTCGCCCAGGAGTACCTCTACGGCGGCGAGTACATGGTCAACACCGTCAGCCGGGACGGCCGTCACCACGTCACGGACATCATCGCCACGTCCCGCCTCTCCGTGAACGGCGTGCACGACATCAGCAACTCCGTGCACCTGCTGCCCCGGCGCGGCGACGCCCAGGACCAGCTCGTCCCCTACGCGTTCAGCGTGCTGGACGCCCTCGGCGTGCGGCACGGACCCGCCCACACCGAGCTGAAGCTCACCCCCGAGGGGCCGGTGCTGATCGAGACGGGCGCCCGGATCTGCGGCGGCGACCTGCCGTACTACGTCCGCCGCGCCACCGGCGAGTCCCCCTTCGACTGGGCCGTCGACGCCTACGTCCGCCCCGAGCGCTTCCACGAGCGCCACGAGCAGGACTACACGATCAAGCAGCACTTCGCCTCCGTCGGCCTGGTCTCGCCGACGACCGGACAGCTCGCCGGACTGCGCCACATCGACGAGATCAAGAAGCTCGAGAGCTTCTACGACTTCTCCCAGTTCGTCCCCGTCGGCGGCCGGCTCGTCCCCACGACGGACGACTTGAACTACGTCGGCTTCGTGCGGCTCTTCCACGAGATGCAGGAGGTCGTGATGCGTGACATCGGCACCATCCACTACCTCGACGGCGAGGGCATGTACGAGCTGGCCGGGGAGGAATGAGCCATGACGGACCAGGGTGACGGCTCCACGAAGCCGCACATCGTCGTCATCAACCGCTGGCGCGAGCAGTACGCGCGCTACGCCGAGTACACGGACCACGCGACCCACCACGTCACCTACATCAGCACCGAGGTGGGCCTGTCCTCCGTACCGGAGGCCGCCGCCGACGTCGTCCTGGTCGACCGCACCGACGACCTGGAGTCCGTCCGCGCCGCGACCCGGCTGCTGGCCGCGCGCTACGGCCCGCCGCAGGGCATCGTGACGCTCAAGGAGGACGACCTGCTGGTCGCGGCGGCCCTGCGCGAGGAGTGGGGCTGCCCGGGTCCGCGCACGGAGTTCCTGGAGCCGTTCCGCGACAAGTACCTGATGGCCACGGCGGTCGCCGAAGCCGGCCTCGACGTCCCCGACTTCGCCCTCGCGCCGGACCGGCGGACCGTCGTGGAGTTCGGCCGGGAGCACGGCTGGCCGCTCGTGGTGAAGCCGACCCGGGGCAGTTGCAGCGAGGGCGTCGTACGGCTCGACGGGCCCGAGGACGTACCGCGCCTGGCCTTCACCGGCGAGCCGCTGCTCGTGCAGCGCTTCCAGGCGGGCCGGATCTACCACGTCGACGGCGTCTTCACCGGGACGGAGCTGCTGCACTGGACGGCGTCCCGGTACGTCAACACCTGCCTGGGCTTCCGGACGGGCAACTTCCTCGGCTCGGTCGAGGAGGACGACGCAACCGTCCTCGCGGCGATCGGCGCCCACGCCGTGCGCGTCCTCGCGGCGCTCACCGGACAGGCGACCGTCTTCCATCTGGAAGTGTTCGTGGACACGGTCTCCGGCCGGCCGCACGTCAGCTTCCTGGAGGTCGGGGCCCGGGTCGGCGGCGCCGAGATCGCCTTCGTCTGGCGGGAGGTGCACGGCTACGACCTGATGAACGCGGCCTTCCAGCTCCAGCTCGAGCGCCCCCTGCCGTCCGGCGCGCCCCGGCGGGACCGCGAGTTCGGCGGCTATCTGCTGATCCCCGCCCCGGCCGCGCGGCCCTGCCGCATCACGGAGGTGACGCCGATGTCCGGCCGCGCCCCGGGCCCGTACGCCGAGGCGCTGCTCGGGGTGGGCGAGGTCCTGCCGCTCGCGGACGCCTACTACGAGCACGTCGGCGGCCGGTTCCGCTTCCGCGGGCGCGACAGCGAGGAGGTGGAGTCCGCGCTGCGGGCCACGGCCACCGGGTTCAGGGTGTCGGCGGTAGCGGTGCCGGTCGCGGAAACGGTCGCCGCGTGAGGCCGATGTCCGAAGGGCAGTGGAGGTCGTTCGTCCTCACCGGCACCCGTACGGGGAAGCTGGCGACGCATCGCAAGGACGGACGGCCCCACGTCACCCCGGTGTGGTTCCTCCTGGACGACACCCCGGACGGCACGGCCCAGGTCCTCTTCACGACCTGGCACGCCTCGCTCAAGGCAAGGGCACTGCTGCGTTCCCCCCGCTTCGCCCTGTGCGTGGACGACCAGGAACCGCCGTACAGCTACGTGATGCTCGACTGCACGGCGCGGCTCACCCGGAACCCCGAGGAGCTGCGCCACTGGGCCACCCGCATCGGCGCCCGCTACATGGGAGAGGACCTGGCCGAGCGGTACGGGCAGCGCAACGCGGTGCCCGGGGAGTACCTGGTGCGGGCGACGGTCCACGAGGTCGTGGCCCACAGCGGGATCGCGGAGTAGCGCCGGTCACGTTCACCCGCCCCTCGTTCACCCGCCCACCGTGAACCCGGTCACTGTCCCGCCCCCGTCCCGCCGGAAGGCGAACGGCGCTCCCCCGTGTGCGAGGGCCACCTCGCGGACGATGGACAGGCCCAGGCCGGAGCCCGGCAGGGAGCGGGCGTCGGCGGCGCGGTAGAAGCGGTCGAAGACACGGGCGAGGTCGTTGTCGGTGATGCCGGGACCGCGGTCGAGGACCTCGACGCGGATCGTGCCGGGCCGGGCGGGCCCGGAGACGACGATCTCGATGGGGGCCGTGCCGCGCTGGTCGAACTTCACGGCGTTCTCGACGAGGTTGGACAGCGCCCGGGTCAGCATCCCGGGCCGTCCGTCGGTCGTGGTGTCGCCGCTCGCGCGGAGCGTGATCTCCCGGCCGCTGCGGCGCCGGGCCAGGCCCGCCACCTCCTCCGCGAGGTCGGCGACGTCCACCCGCCGGGGCGGCTCGGTGTCGGACTGCCCGGCCGCGAGGTCGACGAGCTCGTTGACCAGGTCGGTCAGCTCCCGGGCCTCCTGGCCGAGGTCGGCGACCAGTTCCTCCCGGGTCCCGGGCGGCAGTTCGTCGATCCGGCGGAGCATGGAGATGTTCGTCCGCAGCGAGGTCAGCGGCGTCCGCAGCTCATGGCCCGCGTCCTGGACCAGTCGGCGCTGGTCCTCCTCGGACTGGGCGAGCCGGCCCAGCATGCGGTCGAAGGCCCGGCCCAGCCGGCCCACCTCGTCATGACCGGCGACCGGCACCTGGATGCCGAGACGGCGGGTCCGGGCCACGTCCTCGGCGGCGTCGGTCAGGACGACCAGGCGCCGTGTGATGCGCCGGGCGAGCCACCAGCCGAACAGTCCGGCGGCGACCACGACGGCGGCCATCAGCAGCAGCGTCCGCCGCTGGAGCGCCCGCAGCAGGTCCTCGACGTCGCTGAACTCCTGCGCGACCTGCACCGCGCCCCGCCCGCCGCCGAGGGAGACGGTCGCGACGCGGTAGACGTCGTCGCCCACGTCGACGTCCTGGTGCTCGGCCACCCGCCCGGACAGGGAGGCGGCGGCGATCCGCACATCGGCCCCGGTCACCGGCAGTCCCGGACTGCCCGCGTCGACGACATGGCCGTCCGGTCCGAGCACCTGCACATCGGTACGGGCGGGCCGCACGAGGTCGTGGCCGGGCGCGGCGGAGGAGAAGTCGCCCGGCGTCATCCGGTTCTCCCGCACCTCGTCCCGCAGGTCCTGCACGACCTCGTCGAACACCGTCTGCTGGTCCACCCGCACCAGCCGGGCCGCAGCACTGTAGGACAGGATGCCGACCAGGATCGTCACGGCCGCGGTCACCGCCGCGAAGGACACCGCGAACGTCGTGCGCAGCGAGACCAGCTTCGGCCGCCGCCCGCTCAGCAGCCGGCGGAGGCGGCCCACTCAGTCCTCCCGCAGCACGTAACCCACGCCCCGCACCGTGTGGATCAGCGGCGGCCCGTCCGGATCGTCGAGCTTGCGGCGCAGATAGCCGACGTAGACGGCGAGGTTCTTCGAGCCGGGGCCGAAGTCGTAGCCCCAGATACGGTCGTAGATCGTCGAGTGGTCCAGGACGATGCCCGCGTTGCGGACCAGCAGCTCCAGCAGCTCGAACTCGGTGCGGGTCAGTTCCAGCTCGCGCGCGCCCCGCCAGGCCCGGCGCGCCTGCGGGTCCATGCGGACGCCGGCGGCCTCGATGAACCGGTCGGGGAGCTGCTGCCCGGGCGCCTCGGGCACAGGCGCGCCGCTGACGGGTGTGCCGCCGACGGGTGTGCCGCCGACCGGGGCGCCGCCGAGGGGGTCACCGACCCCCACCGGGCTGGTGCGGCGCAGCAGGGCGCGCAGCCGGGCGAAGACCTCCTCCACGTCGAAGGGCTTCACCACGTAGTCGTCGGCGCCCGCGTCCAGGCCGGCGATCCGGTCGGCGGTCTCCACGAGGGCCGTCAGCATCAGGACCGGCGTCCGGTCGCCCTCGGCGCGCAGCACCCGGCACACCTGGAGCCCGTCGATGCCGGGCATCATCACGTCCAGGACGAGCACGTCCGGACGGTTGCGGTGGGCCTGCGCCAGTGCCTCGACACCGTCGGCGACCGCCATGACCTGGTAGCCCTCCAGGGTCAGGGCGCGCTCCAGGGCGTTGCGGATGGCGCGGTCGTCTTCGGCGAGCAGCACGGTTTGGGGCACGCGTCCAGTGTGCCAAGCCACCGGGTCCCCGGGACCGGATGCGCTGCCCCGGAGCGTCCTTCTTACTCCCCTCTCACCAGGGCGCACACAACCACGGGCCGGGTCACCCCTGTGCCCGCGCCAGCCGGGCCGCGTGCGTCGGCGCCTCCGGCACGTCCGCCGGGCGGCCCACGGCGAACTCCTTGCGCAGCACCGGTACGACCTCCTCGCCCAGCAGGTCGATCTGCTCCAGCACCGTCTTCAGCGGCAGCCCGGCGTGGTCGACCAGGAACAGTTGCCGCTGGTAGTCGCCCGCGTACTCCCGGAAGGCCAGCGTCTTCTCGATGACCTGCTGCGGGGTGCCGACGGTCAGCGGCGTCTGCTCCGTGAAGTCCTCCAGCGACGGCCCGTGCCCGTACACCGGCGCGACGTCGAAGTACGGCCGGAACTCGCGCACGGCGTCCTGCGAGTTCCGCCGCATGAACACATGCCCGCCGAGCCCGACGATCGCCTGCTCGGGCGTGCCGTGCCCGTAGTGGGCGTACCGGGCCCGGTACAGCTCGACCATGCGCTCGGTGTGGTCGGCCGGCCAGAAGATGTTGTTGTGGAAGAAGCCGTCGCCGTAGAACGCGGCCTGCTCGGCGATCTCCGGCGAGCGGATCGACCCGTGCCAGACGAACGGCGGTACGCCGTCCAGCGGCCGGGGCGTCGCCGTGAAGCCCTCCAGGGGCGTACGGAACTTCCCCTCCCAGTCGACGCCCTCCTCGCGCCACAGGCGGTGCAGCAGGGCGTAGTTCTCGACGGCGAGCGGGATGCCCTGCCGGATGTCCTGCCCGAACCACGGGTACACCGGCGCGGTGTTCCCGCGGCCCAGCATCAGATCCACCCGGCCGTCGGCCAGGTGCTGGAGCATCGCGAAGTCCTCGGCGATCTTCACCGGGTCGCTGGTGGTGATGAGGGTGGTGGCCGTGGAGAGGACCAGCCGCTCGGTGCGGGCGGCGATGTAGCCGAGCATCGTGGTCGGGGAGGAGGGCACGAAGGGCGGGTTGTGGTGCTCACCGGTCGCGAAGACGTCGAGCCCGGCCTCCTCCGCCTTGAGCGCGATGGCGACCATGGCCTTGATCCGCTCGCGCTCGGTCGGTGTCCGGCCGGTGGTCGGGTCGGGCGTGACGTCGCCGACACTGAAGATCCCGAACTGCATGGTCGCTCACCCTCCAGGTTGTTTACCCTTCAACCGTACCTGGGGGAACGACGACCGGCGCGGGAGCATTCCAGTACGGATCCCTGCCGGTCTCCGCGAGCAGCCGCTCGAAGGCCGACGCGCCCTCGGGCTCCGGCACCGGCTCCCCGAACACCCCCATCTTCCTGGCCGTCGGCGCCAGCTCGTCCACCGCGCCGGACAGCTCCGCCACGACCGCCTCGTCGGCACCCGGGTACTCCTGGCCCGTCGCCCGCGCCAGGTCCCACACATGCACCGTCAGATCGAGCAGCGCCATCGAGCCGACCAGCCGCGCCGGCATGTTCATCCCGCCCGTCGTGCCCTCCTCGGCACCCGGCGCCGACCAGGCCGCCACCAGCCGGTCCGTCTCCCGAGCGAGCCGCTCACGCCACTCGGGACTCCCGGCGACCCGCTCGGGCGTCTCACCGAAGTCCGACGCCTCCTTCGCGGCCAGCCGCTGGAACTGCACGATCACCTGGAAGAGGTGATCGACCAGAGCCCGCACGTCGTACTCGGCACAGGGCGTGGGCGCGGCGAGCCTCGCGTCGGGAATGCCCCGCACCACCGGCACCGCCCGCTCCCGCGCCATGCCCAGCAGCTCACCGACGCGGTACGTCCTCACAGGGTTCGTGTCCATGCTCCGACCGTAGGGACAGCCACGACCGCCCATCTTGAAGAAACGCGACGTACGATCCGGCCATGGAGGCACGCCGCCACGACACCCGCGGGATCGTCGACCCGTCCGGGCTGCTGAACCGCGTGCGATTCCGCCGCCACGAGCCCGCCGAGCCGCTGCGCCGGTACGTCGAGTGGTACTGGCTCATCGACTGGGACCTGCCCGCGCCCTACGCCTCCCACGTCGTCCCGCATCCGTCCGTCAACCTCACGTTCCAGTGGGACGAGGACGAGAGCCCGCCGTACGGCGAGGTCACCGGCGTCGCGCTCGGCCTCTACACCAGGAAGCTGACCGGACGGGGCCGGGTCTGCGGAGCGAAGTTCCGCCCCGGCGGCTTCCGGCCGTACGCCCCCGGGATGCAGGTCTCCCGGTGGACGGGCCGCACGCTGCCCGCCCAGGAGGTGTTCCCCCAGGTCACCGCCGACACCGCCCGCGCGGTCGTCACCCCCGCCGACGACCCCGCCCGGGTCGCCGCCCTCGACGCCTTCCTGCTCTCCCTGCCCTGCGCCCCGGACCCGCAGGCGGACCTCGCGATCGACCTCGTCGAACGCATCCGCGCGGACCGCACCGTACGCCGCGTCGGCGACTTCGCCCACGCGCACGGCCTGTCGGTACGGGCGCTGCAACGGCTCTTCTCCACCCAGGTCGGTGTCAGCCCCAAGTGGGTCATCCTCCGCTACCGCATCCACGAGGCCCTGGAACAGGCTGGCCACCGCGACGACGTCGACTGGGCCGGCCTCGCCGCCGACCTCGGCTACGCCGACCAGGCCCACCTCGTACGGGACTTCACGACGACGGTGGGAGTGCCCCCCACGGCCTACGCGGCGGAGATCCGGGCCGGGCGAGGGGGCATGCGAAGCTGACCGCCATGTTCGTGCTCCGCTCCGCCGCCCTCTTCGTCGTCGCCGCCCTGTTCGAGATCGGCGGCGCGTGGCTGGTCTGGCAGGGCGTGCGCGAGAACCGGGGCTGGCTGTGGGCGGCCGGCGGCGTCCTCGCGCTCGGCGCGTACGGCTTCGTCGCGACGTTCCAGCCCGACGCCCACTTCGGCCGCGTGCTCGCCGCGTACGGCGGGATCTTCGTCGCCGGTTCGATCCTCTGGGGCGTGGTCGCGGACGGCTACCGCCCGGACCGCTGGGACATCGCGGGCGCGCTGATCTGCCTCGCGGGCATGGCGGTCATCATGTACGCCCCGCGAGGTGACTGACCGGCCCCTTCGCCCGGCTCAGAACGGCTCGTCGGGCGGCAGCAACCCCAACTGCCCCAGGAAATCCATCTCGTCGAAGTACAGCCGGTAGTCGACGATCCGCCCGTCCCGCACGGTGGCGATGTCCACCCCGCGGATCCTGATCTCCTTCTGCGTCGGCGGAAGCGTCTCACCGTTGGGCAGCTCCAGCGGCCCGGTGTTGCGCCCGCTGAAGACCCCCTCGTCGATGGCCGTGTCGCCGACCTCGTAGGAGTGCAACGGCTGGAACGTCGCCTCGGGGACCGCCTCCGTCATCGCCCGCCAGTACTCGACGATGCTGTCGCGCCCGCGCAGCTCACCCTCGTCAGGGGTGAAGGCGACCGCGTCCTCGGCATACAGCTCGCCGATGACCTTCAGATCGGCGTGCGTGGTGACCGCGTCCGTGAGCCGGTCCATGACCTCACGTGCCTCGCCCATGATCCACCTCCAGGAATCCGGAAAACCAGGGCACCACCCGCCCCCATTCTCCCACCGCGGGCCCCGCCTATCCTGGCCGGAAGCCCTGAGGCCACAGCAGGCCCGCCCACCGCACCCACGCCCGAGGAGCTCCCATGGCCACCGCCGCCCCGTCCGCAGCCAGCCGCATCGCCGTCGTCACCGGTGCGAGCAGCGGAATCGGCGCCGCCACCGCCCGGAGGCTCGCCGCGGCGGGCTACCGCGTCGTCCTCACCGCCCGCCGCAAGGACCGCATCGAGGCGCTGGCGGAGGAGATCAACACGGCGGGCCACCAGGCCACGGCCTACGCCCTCGACGTCACGGACCGCGCGGCGGTCGACGAGTTCGCCACGGCCTTCAAGACGATCGGCGTCCTGGTCAACAACGCGGGCGGCGCGCTCGGCGCCGACCCGGTCGCGACCGGTGACCCGGCCGACTGGCGCCAGATGTACGAGACGAACGTCATCGGCACGCTCCACCTCACCCAGGCCCTGCTGCCCAAGCTGGACGCCAGCGGCGACGGCACGGTCGTGGTCGTCTCCTCCACCGCGGGCCACGGCACCTACGAGGGCGGCGCGGGCTACGTCGCCGCCAAGCACGGCGCCCACGTCCTCGCCGAGACCCTGCGCCTGGAGATCGTCGGCCGGCCGGTCCGCGTCATCGAGATCGCCCCCGGCATGGTCAAGACGGACGAGTTCGCCCTGACCCGCTTCTCCGGCGACACGGCAAAGGCCGAGAAGGTCTACGAGGGCGTGGCCGACCCCCTCACGGCCGACGACGTCGCCGACACCATCACCTGGGCCATCACCCGCCCCAGCCACGTCAACGTGGACCTCCTGGTCCTCCGCCCCCGCGCCCAGGCCTCGAACACGAAGGTCCACCGGGAGCGGTGACGCCGGCGCCCCGGCGCGTCAGCCCTTCACACAGACGACCTGCTTCAGCTTCGCCACGACCTCCACCAGGTCCCGCTGCTGGTCGATGACCTGCTCGATGGGCTTGTAGGCGCCCGGGATCTCGTCCACGACGCCGGAGTCCTTGCGGCACTCCACGCCCCGGGTCTGCTCCTCCAGGTCCTTCGTCGAGAACCGGCGTTTGGCCGCGTTGCGGCTCATGCGCCGGCCCGCGCCGTGCGAGGCCGAGTTGAAGGACTTGTCGTTGCCGAGGCCCTTCACGATGTACGAACCCGTGCCCATGGAGCCGGGGATGATCCCGTACTCGCCGGAGCCGGCCCGGATCGCGCCCTTGCGGGTCACGAGCAGGTCCATCCCGTCGTAGCGCTCCTCGGCCACGTAGTTGTGGTGCGCGCTGATCTCCGGCTCGAAGACCGGCTTCGCCTTCTTGAACTCCTTGCGGACCACGTCCTTGAGGAGCGCCATCATGATCGAGCGGTTGTACTTCGCGTACTCCTGCGCCCAGAACAGGTCGTTGCGGTACGCCGCCATCTGCGGGGTGTCCGCGACGAAGACGGCGAGGTCGCGGTCGACCAGGCCCTGGTTGTGCGGGAGCTTCTGAGCGATGCCGATGTGATGCTCGGCCAGTTCCTTCCCGATGTTCCGGGAACCGGAGTGCAGCATCAGCCAGACAGAACCGTCTGTATCCGTACAGACCTCGACAAAGTGGTTGCCTCCGCCGAGCGTTCCCATCTGCTTCGTGGCGCGTTCCGCACGGAACTTGACCGCCTCCGCAACCCCGTCGAACCGCCCCCAGAAGTCCTCCCACCCGGCCGTACCGAACCCGTGCAGCCGCCCCGGGTCGACGGCGTCGGCATGCATCCCCCGCCCGACCGGAATCACCTGCTCGATCCGCGACCGCAGCCGCGACAGATCCCCGGGCAGGTCGTTCGCCGTCAGGGACGTCTTCACCGCCGACATTCCGCAGCCGATGTCGACCCCCACCGCCGCCGGGCACACCGCACCCCGCATCGCGATGACCGAGCCGACCGTCGCACCCTTGCCGTAGTGCACGTCGGGCATGACGGCCAGGCCCTTGATCCACGGCAGCGTGGCGACGTTCCGGAGCTGCTGGAGCGCGCCCTCCTCGACCGAGGCGGGGTCCGCCCACATCCGGATCGGTACTTTCGCACCAGGTACCTCTACATACGACATAACGTCCTCAATCCCCCGTAAGCGAACAGAAGTCTTCAAGAGCAAATACCGGAGCCAAGGTCTACGAAAGGGAATCCGGACCGGCGTTCACGGCAGTGCGTGCGATACACATTGTGTTCATCGGCTGCCCCGCGACGGCAAGCCAATATCCGCCCCGAGAGGAGCCCTCACGTGCAACGGAAGGCGTACGCACCCGGTATCGCCGCGCTCCTCGCGGCCCTGCTGGCCGGCTGCACCGGCAGCTCGGGCGACGGCGGCCCGACGGACGACTCCAACCCCGGGGACACCGGCACCGCTTCGCCCGCCGCCGAGCCGGGCCGCTACCGCACGCTCCCCGAGCCCTGCACCGCGGTCGGCCAGAGCACGCTCGACGAACTCCTGCCCGGCATCCGGCAGATCACCGACGGCGAGCAGCGCGAGAAGGCCTACGAGGGCGAGCCGACGGTCACGTTCGACACCGACCGCAAGGTCGGCTGCCAGTGGAAGGTCGACGGCCGGCAGGCCACCGACCATCTGCTCATCAACTTCGAACGGGTCGTCTCCTACGACAACGCCGTCAGCGACGACAACCAGGCCGAGCAGCTCTTCGCGGAGCGGGAGGCCGCGGCCCACCTTCCCGAGCCGACGGCCACGGAGTCCGCCGCCACCGAGTCCGCGGCCACGGAGTCACCCGCCGCAGGCAGCACCCCGGCCGGCGGCGCCTCCGCCGCCCCGAGCGGTTCCCCCGGCTCGACCTCCTCCCCCGCCTCTCCCTCCGGCTCCTCGTCGCCCTCGACGTCCCCCTCCGCCACCCCGACCGCACTCCAGCCCCGCGTGCTGGAGGATTTCGGCGACGAGGCCTTCATCGACGACGAGCTGAGCAGCTCCGGCTCGACGGCCAAGCAGCGGACGGTGACTGTGGCGTTCCGCACGTCCAATGTCATCGTGACCATCGAGTACGCCGAACAGCCGGCCACCGTCGGCGTCGTCCCGGACAGCAAGGAATTGCAGGACAGGGCCCAGAAACTGGCCTCCCAGCTTGCCGATTCGCTGAGCGACTGAGGCCCCTTCACGCCCCCTTCACGCACACCCGCAAAGCACACGAAGGAAGACCACACCTCCGCCTCACCGCGTACGGTGACCACTCGGCCCCGTTCCGACCGCAGGGAACCACGAGCGTCATGAGTGAAGGAACCATGCAGCGACGAGCACAGCGAGACCAGCGTGACCAGCGAGCGAAGCGACTCAACCGCGTCCTTGTCTGCGCGGCCGCCGTCCCCGTGATGCTGGTCGCCGCCGGCTGCTCCTCGGACTCCGGCTCCGGCGACAGCACGGACAAGGCCGCGAACGCGGCGGCCTCGGCGTCCGCGAGCCCGTCGCCGACCGTCGAGGCGGCGGCGTACGACAAGCTTCCGGAGTCCTGCAAGGCGCTGTCGAAGAAGACGCTGAAGGACCTCGTTCCGAAGAGCAAGTCCGGCAAGGAGGGCAAGTCGGACGATATCTCCACGCGCGGGAGCTGCTCCTGGAACAGCCTCGACAACAACGGCGTGAAGGGCTCGCAGTTCCGCTGGCTGAACGTGTCGATGCTGCGCTTCGAGTCGGACGCCACGCGCGGCTCGGGCGACAAGCTGGCCCAGCAGTACTACGAGAAGCAGGTCCAGGACGCCCAGGCGGCTGAGGGTGCCAAGGGCGTCAAGTCGGAGCCGGTGTCCGGCACGGGCGACCAGGCGACGGCCGTGCGCTACGACCTGAAGAAGAAGGAAGGCACCTTCAAGCAGCAGACGATCGTGACGCGCGTCGAGAACGTCGTCGTCACGCTCGACTACAACGGTGCGGGCCTGGCCGGCGACAAGTCCCCGAGCGCCGACGAGATGGCGAAGGACGCGAAGAAGGCCGCCAAGGAGGCGGTGGCCGCGGTGTCCGACGCGAACGGCGCGGGCGGCGGCAAGGCGAGCGGCGACCCCTCCAAGCCGGCGTCGAAGTCCCCGTCCGAGGAGCCCTCGAAGGAAGCCTCGCAGGGAGCTTCGAAGGACTCCTCCGCGTCGCCCTCGAAGACGCCCTCGAAGAAGAGCTGAACACCACCGACCGGAACCGGCCACCCGTCCTCCGCACACATGTGCCACCCTGTTGCGCGCAACAACACGCAAGGGGAGGGGAAGACGGGTGGCCGCGCCACTGCAACTGACTCGGACGCACCGCGTACTCATCGGCGTGGTCGTGGCCGGCGCCGTGATCATCGCCGGTATCGGCTTCGCCGGTTCGTACGCGGCGGTCCGCGAGTTGGCCCTGAAGAAGGGCTTCGGGAACTTCTCCTACGTCTTCCCGATCGGCATCGACGCGGGCATCTGCGTCCTGCTGGCCCTGGACCTGCTCCTCACCTGGATCAGGATCCCCTTCCCCCTGCTCCGTCAGACTGCCTGGCTCCTGACAGCGGCGACGATCGCCTTCAACGGCGCGGCCGCCTGGCCGGATCCGCTCGGCGTGGGCATGCACGGGGTGATCCCGATCCTGTTCGTGGTCTCGGTCGAGGCGGCCCGCCACGCGATCGGCCGGATCGCCGACATCACGGCCGACAGGCACATGGAGGGCGTCCGCCTCACCCGCTGGGTGCTCTCCCCCGTCCCCACGTTCCTCCTCTGGCGCCGTATGAAGCTCTGGGAGCTCCGCTCCTACGAACAGGTCATCAAGCTGGAGCAGGAGCGTCTCGTCTACCAGGCGCGGCTGCGCTCCCGCTACGGCCGGAGCTGGCGCCGCAAGGCTCCGGTGGAGTCCCTGATGCCGCTGAGGCTGGCGCGCTACGGGGTGCCGCTGGCGGAGACGGCCCCGGCGGGCCTGGCGGCGGCGGGGATAGAGCCCGCGCTGATCCCCCCGGCGCCTCAGAAGGCCCTGGACGCGGGAGCCGAGCCGGTTGCGGGCCGGCGTGCCGCTGAAGCGGCGCCTGCCCCGCAGCAGGCGGCACCTCACAGCGAGCAGCGCCCGGAACTCGAGAGCAACCCTCACGCCGAGTACGTGGAAGACGCGCCCGAACCAGACCAGAGTCCCTGGTTCAACACCCCTCGCGAGGTCGAATACCAGGGCGGCTACGACCCGGCCTACAGCCCCGAGCAGTACGCCCAGTGGTTCGCCGAGCAGCAGCAGGCCGAGCAGTACCTCGACCAGCCGTACGAGGAGCTCACCCCGGAAGACACCGGCAGCTTCCCCATCCCGGTAGGCCCGAACCGCACCCGCGAACTCGGCGACGGCGGCGGCACCCAGCCCGCAGCGGAACCGGACGAGGAGTCGTACTACCAGGTCTTCAAGCAGTCGATCAACGGCAGCTACCCGACGCCCCGCGAGCTGATCGACAACGTGGAAGCGGAGTTCGGCATCGGGCTCCCCCCGGAAGACGCCAAGCGTATGGTGAGCCGCTTCACGAACCGCCACAACGCGGAACTGGAAGAAGACCACATCGCATAGCCCGAGGCATTCCCGCCTCTTTCACGCCACTTCCGAAAACAATCCCTTGCGCTTGCGCTCAAGCCGCAGCTACGATCCTGCGGCGGAAGCGGGGGATCTATGCAGTCAGTTCACTGACAGCCGATAGAGATGACATGAGTTTGCCGCACCCTGGCTGCGGCGACCCCTCTCGGCGTTGAATTGATTCACTTTTCTCACCCAACTCCCGGCGACGCTTTCAAGACCTGACGTCGCACGGCGGGGGAATTCTGGAAGTTGGGGATTCAACCATGCAGAAGAACGAATACATACTCCTGCTCGGGGCCGACCAGTATCTCCGGGAACGGGCCTTCTCGGGGGCGAAACAAGCCGTCGATCTCCCTGTCTGGGCAGCGACGGAAGATCCCGTACGCACCCTGAACCGCACGTTCGACCACATGCTGTCCGCCGACCCCAAGGACGCGGACTCCCTGCTGAGAGCCATCCGCGGCCACGCCGCCCAAGGCCGGCACCCCCGTGTCGTCGTGCCGCTCAACGACTGGACCGTGGACGCGGCGAACACCGTGAACCGCACCCTGGGCCTGGGCGGACTGGACGCCACGGCGGTCACCAACGCCCGGAACAAGCACGCCATGAAGCAGGCCCTGCTGGCCGCCGGCGTGCGGACCCCTCGCTCCCGACTGGTGCGGTCCGAGCCGGAGTTGCTCGACGCGGTCGAGGACATCGGCCTGCCCGTGGTCATCAAGCCGTACGACTTCGGCGGCAGCGGCGGCGTCGTCCTGGCCACCACCCGCGAGGAGGCCGTCGCCGGCCTCGCGGAGTCGAAGGGCGTCATCGCCCGGTACGGCACGGCGTTCAACATCCTCGGCGACAAGTACCTGGTCGAGCAGTTCGTCGACTCCGACGACGAGGTGTCCGTCGAGGTCCTCTGCGGTGCCGGGCGCGCCCAGGTCCTCGCGGTGACGGAGAAGTATCTGTCCCCTCGCCCCTGGTTCGCCGAGCTCGCGCACCTGGTGCCGAGCCACCGCACCGGAGACCGGGCCCTGACCGACCTCGCCGAGCGGGCCTGTACCGCGCTGGGCATCGACCGGGGTCTCGCCCATGTGGAGATCAAGTTCGGGGCGGACGGGACGCCCTGGGTGATCGAGGTGGCCGCCCGGCCCGGCGGCGACGGGATCATGGACCAGGTGGAGCGGGCGTACGCGCTCAACCCGTATCAGTTGCACGTCGGTTCGTATCTCGGAGCCGACCTGCTCGACGTCGTCGCCGCCGCGGTGCCCGTCAGGACCTCGGCGATCGCGTTCCTCAAGGCCGCGCCGGGCCGGATCGAGGACGTGCTCGACGGGAAGCCGCTGCCGCCCGAGGTGCGGAGCATCAACATCAGCGCCAAGCCCGGCGATCTCTCCCGGGCCGCCCAGAACTGGAGCACCAGGGAGGGCCTCATCGAGCTCGAATGGGACGAGCTGTTCGGCGAGAAGACACAACTGCCGGTGGCCGTGGCGCGGGAGCTGGCCGACCAGATCTTCGTGACGGGCGAGGCGGCCGGGCAGTGACGCGGTACACGCTCTACTCCGGTCTCTACCGATTCTTCAACGGAGTGGTGCTGCTGCTCCTGAACTGGCACATCGCCTCCGCGCAGGGCGGCGGCTACGACGCCCTCGCCATCTCCACCACGCTCTCCTTCATCCCCGCCGTCCTCGTCCCGCCGCTGATCCGCTTCACTCCGATCACCGGCGGGGCCAGGACGACCGCGGCGGGGCTCGCCGGAATCTCCCTGACGCTGCTGGTGATCGCGTCCTGCTGGTCCCAGGTGCAGGCGGTCGTCGCCCTGAACTTCGTCCTGTGGATCTTCTTCTTCTATCTGGAGTCGACCTGGGAGGTCTGGTTCAACGACGAGGCGTCCGGGCTCGACGGTGTCGCCCTGCGCAAGCAGAGCTCGCTGACCATGACGGTCAACCAGGTCGCGCTCATGGTGGGCCCGCTGTTCGCACCGCTGTTCACCCGGGTCGTCCCGGCCGAGTGGGTGCTGGTCGTGTGCGCCGGCCTGTTCGCCGTCGTCGCCGCCCTGAGCCTCGGATCGCACCGCACGGCGGCCGCCACGGAGCAGATGTCCAAGGAGGCAGGACCGGAGAGCGCGAGCGGTCTCGGCGCGCTGTACCTCCTCGCCTTCATGCTCGTCTGGCCCATCCTGGGGACGTTCAACCTCATGCTGCCGCTACAGGCCCTCGCCCACGGCAAGAGCATGCTCACGGTCGGCATCCTGGACATGCTGCTCGGCATCGGCATGGCGGTCGCGGGAACCTTCCTGCATCGCCTCACGAAAAGCCTGGAAATGCGCTGGGTCCTGGCGGGAGCAGCCGTCGCGGTGGCGGGGGCGATGGCGATCTGGCTTCTCGTCCCGGCATTCGGAGCGCCGCAGATGGTGGCCATCTTCGCTCTCGGCTGCGCCTTCGGATCCATGCGGGTCATCCTGCGCGCGGAAGCTGCGGAGAATTTCACGCCGCGACAGGTCGGCGCGATCGTGGCGAACGCGAACGCCTGCTCGCTCCTCTTGCTGACGGCGGTCCTGGCGGGCGGCCGGTTCTTCACCTCCCGGATATGGCTGGCCCCGTTCGCCCTGACGCTGCTGCTCGTTCTCTCGTTCCACGCGATTCGCAAAGCCCAGAGCAATCGACTGGTACCGACGGAGGTGTCCGAATGACAGTGCTCATCGATTCCCGAGGCGTTCCGCAGTGCGTGGAGAAGCCTTCGGACATGGAGTTCGTCGAGAGCGCGACCGTCCAATTGGTGTCCATGAAACTGGACCACGAGCGATGTCGCCGCTCCGGTCCGTCCGCACCGCCCGTCGCCGTCCAGCTCATGCTGGCCGTGGACCTGCTGTGCTCCATGGAGCACCCGGCGGTCATGGAGGCCGCGGCCATCCGCGCCTCCCTCATGGAGTCCGCGCCCACCGAGGCGCGGACCACGGCGATGCTCTCCGCCCTCGGCTTCTGGACCACCGGGGACCTGGCCGCCGCCCGCAACGGCTTCCAGACCCTCGTCGACACGTATCCGGGGGATGCCGTCTCGGTCTTCGCCGCGCACATGCTGGACTTCTTCATCGGCGACGCACCGCACATGCTGACCTCGATCGCGCGGGCCGTCACGGTCTTCGCCCCCGACGATCCGGTCATCGGCTATCTGCACGGCCTGCACGGGTTCGCCCTGGAGGAGAACGGCCTGATCGAGTCGGCGGTCGAACGCTGCCGGGCCGCACTGGAACGGAACCCCGACGACGTCTACGCGATGCACGCGATGGTGCACTGCCTCTACGAGACGGGCCGCCACGAGGAGGGGTCCCGCTACATCCGGGACTACATGCGCGGCCGGGACGCCTCGACTCCCATGCGGATCCACATCTGGTGGCACTACGCGCTGTTCGAGCTCTACGCGGACAACATCCAGGAAGTACTGGCCTGCTACCGCATCGGCATCCGCCGGAAGACGTCGCTGCGCTCGGCCGAGGACCTGGACGCCGCCACGCTGCTCTGGCGTCTCGCCCTCGTCAGGCCCTCGCTCGACCTCTCCGCCTACTGGCGGTCGCTCTTCCAGGACTGGAAGCCCTACCTGGAGGAGAGCTGGTACCTCTTCAACGACTTCCACGCGTATCTCACCTACTGCCAGGTGGGCGAGTACGGCTGCGCCGACTCCCTCCTGGAGACGGTCCTGGCACGCGGCAAGGAGGTACCCGAGGAAATGGTCGACATCTTCCTCGGCTTCCGCTCCTTCACGACCGGCGACTACGCCGATGCCGCGGCCCGCCTGGCCGGGTCCTTCCACCGCTCGTTCGCGATGGGCGGCAGCAACGCCCAGCGCGATGTCGTCGAACTCACCGCGATCGAGGCCGCGCTGCGCTGCGGCGACCACGAACTCGCCCAGCGCATCCGCGCGTCCGGCAGGATCTTCCGCCACCGCGGCCCCGTACTCGACGAGTACGAAGCCCGGCTGGCGGCCCTGCGCACATCGGCACCGGCACATCCGTAAGCCACACACAGGGGGTACTGAAGTGAGCCTTTACCAAGCGATACTCGACGAGTCCGCGCCCGAGGACCGGCCGCTGACCGCGATCAAACTCTCCGACCGGAACACCGTGTGGCAGGTGGAGTGTTCGGCCGGCTTCGCCGCCAAGGTGACCCAGGGACGAGCGGCGGTCTTCGTCTGCGAGAAGGCCACGGCGCTGACACTGGAGGCGCTGAAGGAGTGTTGTGCGCCCTTCGGGGTCGGCGAGGCGGTCGAGTGCGACGAGTCCCAGTACCTGCTGGCGGTCGGGCTGCTGGACGACACCGCGCTGCTGGTCCTGGGCGCGGACGCGGAGGTGACGGCCGCACCGGTGGAGTTCTCGCCCACCAGCGACGACGTACGGAGCATCGTCGGCACGCTCGACGACTACTACTACGGCTACGAGGACCGCTACCGGACCGTCTACGACAACGGCGCCGAGCTGTGGGAGTCGGCGGAGCCGAACGCCTCGCTCCGCCAGCTGATCCAGGAGCGGCCGGACGTCTTCGCCGGACGGATCATCGACCTGGGATGCGGCGAGGGCCGCGACTCGCTGTACCTGCTGTCGCAGGGACACGACGTCGTGTCGGTGGACGTGTCGCACTCGGCCCTGGCTCGCGCGCGTGAGCGGGCCGCCGCCGCGAACCTGGACGCCTCCGGGTTCATGGAGCGCGACATCATCTATCTGCGCGGCTTCGACGAGAACGGCTTCGACCTCGCCATGAACATGGGCTGCCTGCACATGCTGACCGACGAGGAGCAGCGGGCCCGCCACATCTCCCGCGTCTTCGACATCCTCCGCCCCGGCGGGCACTTCGTCGTGGACCACTGCGCGAGCGAGTGGGGGAAGGGCTTCTTCTCCATCCCGGACTACACGGAGGTCTCCGCCGACCTCGTCCCGGGACGGGTGATCTCCCGCAGGATCCGGGTCGAGGACGGCGAGAAGGACATCGGCCTGGAGGTGCTCCCCTACTCCGAGCGGTCGGGTGACGCCCTGACCGAGGAGATCAGCCGGCACGGCTTCCGCATGGTGAGCAGCACGCACACCGACACCGAGGCCTTCGGCTCCTCGACGATGCTGCTGTTCCAGAAGCCGTGATCCGGACGCCTTGATCCAGGCGGCGTGATCCAGGCGGCGTGATCCAAAAAGGGGCCCTCATGTGAGGGCCCCTTCTCCTTCCTGGCTTACTCCCCGAGCAGGGCGCGCACCCGGTCCTGCCCCACCGCCAGCAGCAGCGTGGGCAGCCGCGGCCCGGTGTCCCGCCCGACCAGCAGGTGGTACAGCAGCGCGAAGAACGACCGCTGGGCCGTCTTGATCTCCGGCGGCAGTTCCTTCGGCGTCGCGTCCGCGGGGAACCCGGCCTGCACCTTCGGCACGCCGTAGACGAGATGCGTCAGCCCGTCGAGCGACCAGTGCTCGGCGAGCCCGTCGAGCAGCAGCCGCAGCGACTGCAGGGAGGCCTCGTCGAGCGACTTCAGCAGCTCGGCGTCGGGCTCGTCCCGAACGATCGTCCGCTGGTCGGCGGGCACGTGCGTGTTGATCCAGGCCTCGGCCTTGTCGTACCGCGGCCGCGCCTCGTCGAGCGAGGTCAGCGGCTGCTCCGGGTCCAGCTCGCTGAGGATGCGCAGCGCCTGGTCCGCGTGCCCGGCGGTGATGTCCGCGACGGACGCCAGCGTCCGGTACGGCAGCGGCCGGACCGTCCTCGGCAGCTCACCGGCGGCCGTACGCACCGCACGCGCGTGCGCGGCGGCGTCGGCCGGCAGGACACTGCCGTCGGCGACCTTGGCGTCCAGCCGGTCCCACTCGTCGTACAGCCGCTGGATCTCCTGGTCGAAGGCGACCTTGAAGGACTGGTTGGGCCGGCGCCGCGCGTACAGCCAGCGCAGAAGCTGCGGTTCCATGATCTTCAGGGCGTCCGCCGGGGTCGGCACGCCACCCCGCGAGGACGACATCTTCGCCATCCCGCTGATGCCCACGAACGCGTACATCGGCCCGATCGGCTGCTTCCCGCCGAAGATCCCGACGATCTGCCCGCCGACCTGGAACGACGACCCCGGCGAGGAGTGGTCGACACCGGAGGGCTCGAAGACGACCCCCTCGTACGCCCACCGCATCGGCCAGTCGACCTTCCAGACCAGCTTGCCGCGGTTGAACTCGCTCAGCCGGACCGTCTCCGAGAAGCCGCACGCGGTGCAGGCGTACGTCAGCTCGGTGGAGTCGTCGTCGTAGGACGTGACGGTGGTGAGGTCCTTCTCGCAGTTGCCGCAGTACGGCTTGTACGGGAAGTAGCCGGCGGCGGTGGAGCTGCCGTCGTCCTCACCGGCCGCGCCGGAGCCCTCGGCGGCCTCCAGCTCGGCCTCGTCGACCGGCTTCTGCCCCTGCTTCTTGCCCGGGGCCTTCTTCGTCCGGTACTGGCCGAGGATCGCGTCGATGTCGCCGCGGTGCTTGATGGCGTGCAGGATCTGCTCGCGGTACACGCCGGAGTTGTACTGCGCGGTCTGGCTGATCCCGTCGAACTCCACGCCCAGCTCGGCCAGCGACTCGATCATCGCGGCCTTGAAGTGCTCGGCCCAGTTCGCGTGCGAGGAGCCGTCAGGCGCCGGGACGGACGTCAGCGGCTTGCCGATGTGCTCGGCCCAGGACTCGTCGACGCCGGCGATACCGGCCGGGACCTTGCGGTACCGGTCGTAGTCGTCCCAGGAGATGAGGTGCCGCACCTCGCGACCCCGGCGGCGGATCTCGTCGGCGACGAGGTGCGGGGTCATGACCTCGCGCAGGTTCCCGAGGTGGATGGGGCCGGACGGTGAGAGTCCGGACGCGACGACGACGGGTTTGCCCGGGGCCCGACGCTCCGACTCCTCGATGACCTCATCCGCGAAACGGGAGACCCAGTCGGTGGTCTCGGTGCTCTGAGCCACGATCGGCACGTCCTTCTTTCTGCATCGGGCAGCCGGTACGGTCGCACGGCTGACCGCACCATTGTCCCAGACCCCCTGGCGCCCGGAAAAACGGCTTTACCCCCATGGGATACTGGGCGGGACTATCCATTCCCTCGAGGAGAACGGCACCCTTTCCTATGGCCTCGGTCACGTCCCTCAGCGACTCCGTCCACCAGCGCCTCGCGGCGGCCCTGTCGGCAGCTCTGCCGCAGGCCGGGTCCGCGGACCCGCTGCTGCGACGAAGCGACCGGGCCGACTTCCAGGCCAACGGGATCCTGGCCCTCGCCAAGAAGGAGAAGGCGAACCCGCGCGAGCTGGCGACGCAGGTCGTGGACCGGGTCGAGTCGGGTGAGGTGATCAAGGACGTCGAGGTCTCCGGGCCCGGCTTCCTGAACATCACGATCACCGACCGCGCGATCACCGAGAACCTCGCCGCGCGCTGGGCGGACGACACCGGCCGCCTCGGCGTGCCGCAGGCCGAGCAGCCGGGCACCACGGTCATCGACTACGCCCAGCCGAACGTGGCGAAGGAGATGCACGTCGGGCACCTGCGCTCCGCGGTGATCGGCGACTCGGTCATGCGGCTGCTGGAATTCACCGGCGAGAGCGTGGTCCGGCGCCACCACATCGGCGACTGGGGCACCCAGTTCGGCATGCTCATCCAGTACCTGGAGGAGCACCCGCACGAGCTGGACCACAAGGAGGGCGAGGACCTCCAGAAGTCCGGCCAGGCGGCCATGTCGAACCTCGACCGCCTCTACAAGGCCGCCCGCAAGTTCTTCGACTCCGACGAGGAGTTCAAGACGCGTGCCCGGCGCCGGGTGGTGGACCTCCAGGCGGGCGACCCGCAGACCCTCGCCAAGTGGCAGAAGTTCGTGGACGAGTCGAAGATCTACTTCTTCTCCGTCTTCGAGAAGCTGGACATGGAGATCCGCGACGCGGACATCGTCGGCGAGTCGGGCTACAACGACATGCTCGCCGAGACGTGCCGCCTGCTGGAGGAGTCGGGCGTCGCGGTCCGCTCCGAAGGAGCGCTCTGTGTCTTCTTCGACGACATCAAGGGCCCGGAGGGCAACCCGGTCCCGCTGATCGTGCAGAAGTCGGACGGCGGCTACGGCTACGCGGCGACCGACCTCTCGGCCATCCGCGACCGCGTCTTCAACATCAAGGCGAACACGCTCCTGTACGTCGTGGACGCCCGCCAGTCCCTGCACTTCAAGATGGTCTTCGAGACGGCCCGCCGCGCCGGCTGGCTGAACGAGGACGTCAAGGCGGTCCAGCTCGCCTTCGGCACGGTCCTCGGCAAGGACGGCAAGCCGTTCAAGACCCGTGAGGGCGAGACGGTCCGCCTGGTCGACCTCCTCGACGAGGCGATCGACCGCGCCTCGGCGGTGGTCCGGGAGAAGGCCCAGGACCTCTCCGAGGAGGAGATCGCCGAGCGGGGCACCCAGGTGGGCGTCGGCGCGGTGAAGTACGCGGACCTGTCGACGTCGGCGAACCGCGACTACAAGTTCGACCTGGACCAGATGGTCTCGCTGAACGGCGACACCTCCGTCTACCTCCAGTACGCCTACGCCCGTATCCAGTCGATCCTGCGCAAGGCCGGCGCGTCCCGCCCGGCCGCGCACCCCGAGCTGGACCTGCACGAGGCGGAGCGCGCCCTGGGCCTGCACGCGGACTCGTTCGCGGCGCTGGTGGAGGAGGCGGCGACGGAGTACGCCCCGCACAAGCTGGCGGCCTACCTGTACCAGTTGGCGTCGCTGTACACGACGTTCTACGACAAGTGCCCGGTCCTCAAGGCCGAGACGCCCGAGCAGATCGAGAACCGCCTGTTCCTCTGCGACGTCACGGCCCGCACCCTCCAGCGGGGCATGGGCCTGCTGGGCATCCGGACGCCCGAGCGGCTCTGAGAACCGACGGCATGCGGCCCGTCCTCTCCCCCGTGAG
>NZ_JBHUQX010000071.1:0-28328 GCF_042674225.1 Streptomyces sp. NPDC056948 | reverse complement strand
TGTGGAGGGCCCCGGCGCCTTGTGGCGCCGGGGCCTGTCCTCCCCTGTGCTGACCCGGAGCCCCGAGCTCTCAGGGTCATCCCCCTCGGACCGGTTTCCCCGACCGGTCCGCCTCCCGCTGAAGATCTCCCCTCGGCAGCGGCTATCAATCCCTGAGGGTGGTCACTCGAACGAGGGGTGTTGCCCGCGAGAACAGCATTCTCGAATGGGCATTCGATAGTCTGCGGGTGGCGCACGGCACGGACGCACCAGCGGTCACAGCCGGCAAGGCACAGCGACAAGCACAGCGGCAAGGCACAGCAAGATGGCGCAGCAGGCAGAACACGGTTCACAGGACCGAACGGCCGGAGACGACCACGGTCCGCGCGAAGCTTGGGGGGTGCCAGGACATGGCGCGACGCATCGACGTGACCGGGACGGGCGGCGTACGCCTCGCGGCCTGGGAGTTCGGAGACCCGCCCAAGACCGATCCGGCGCACGACCCGCACGACCCGCATGACTCGCAGCACCCGCACGGCCCGCATGACCCGCAGCACCCGCAGCGCACGCCCGGCGCGGGGACCGCACCCAATGGCTCCCCTGGCGTGCTGTTACTGCACGGCCTGATGGGCCGCGCCTCGCACTGGGCGTCCACCGCCCGCTGGCTCTCCGGCCGGTACCGCGCCGTCGCTCTCGACCAGCGCGGCCACGGCCGCAGCGAGAAGCCCCCGCAGGGAGCCTTCTCCCGTGACGCCTACGTCGACGACGTCGAGGCCGCTCTGGAACAGCTCGGGCTCGACCCGGTCGTCCTCATCGGACACGCCATGGGCGCGCTGACCGCCTGGCAGCTCGCCGCCAAGCGCCCGGACCTGGTCCGAGGGCTGATCATCTGCGATATGCGGGCCTCCGCGCTCGGCGCGGCCTCGCAGCGCGAGTGGGACCAGTGGTTCCGGTCCTGGCCGCTGCCCTTCGCCACGCTCGCCGACGTCCGCAAGTGGTTCGGCGAGGACGACCCCTGGGTGGAGCGGCCCAACCCGGCCCGCGGCGCGTTCTACGCCGAGGTGATGGCCGAGTCCCCGGACGGCTGGCGCCCCGTCTTCGAACCGGAACAGATGCTCCGCTCCCGCGAGACCTGGGTGTACGACGCCCACTGGGAGGAGCTGACCCAGGTCCGGTGCCCCGCCCTGGTCGTGCGCGGCCTCGACGGCGAGCTGGGCCGCGCCGAGGCCCAGGAGATGGTCCGCGTCCTGCCTCGCGGCCAGTACGCGGAGGTCGCCGACGCCGGCCACCTGGTGCACTACGACCAGCCGGAGGCCTGGCGCGCGGCGATCGAGCCGTTCCTGGACGCCCTCAGCGCGAACTGAGACGGGCAGGTCATCCCGAACCGGGACAGATGGCTCACCCCTTGCTGACCGCCACCAGGATCTCCGGCAGCCGCCGGGCCGTCTGCGGAGCCGCCAGCCGCAGCCCCACCGCCGTGATCGCGGCCCCGTAGACCGTGCCCACCGGCAGCAGCAGCCACGTCCAGTCGTCGCCCTCGGCGCTCACGTTCAGCCAGATCGTGAGCGCGATGACGGGCGCGCACAGCACAGCGGCGGCGATCATCCCGCCGAAGATGGAGATCCAGGCGAGCCCGGTCTGCCCGGGGGCGACGTTCTTGTAGCCCTCCTGCGGGATGGAGTAGGGGAAGCGGGCGGACGTCCACGCCCCGGTCGCGAGCATCGCGCCGAGCAGCGCGAAGGACAGCCCCAGCGCCTCGGGCAGCCGCCGCCAGTCGCCGAGCATCGCGGTCGTCACCACGGTGACGAGCGTGGCGTACGGCAGGGTGATCAGCAGCAGGGCCAGCGCGCGGGCGCGCAGCTCGACGTAGGCGTCCCGGCGTGAGGAGATCGTCATGGCGACCATCCAGAACGCGGAGGTGTCCTGCCCGAACTGGTTGTACATCTGGATGCCGAGCATCCCGGCGGCGAAGCACGCGAAGTACACGGACCCGGTGCCCTGCCAGGCGTTGAACACCGGCACGATCAGCCCGATGGCCAGCGAGGTCACCCAGGCGGCCTTGGTCTTGGGGTCGCGCCACACATAGCGCAGGCTGCGCTCCATGACGGTGCCGGTGCGGCCCGCGGGAAGCAGCCGCCCGAGCCCGGTCGAGGTCCGCTCGCGGGCGGCCGTCTCGGCGGTGGGCAGCGTGGACCCGTCGGGCGAGGTCATCAGCCGGGTCAGATGCCGGGACCACACCGCGAGCAGCGTCGCCAGCGCACCGGCGGTCAGCGCCAGTTGGGCGGCGGCGCGACCGTACGACCCCTCGCCCACCGCGTGCACGGCGCCGATCGCCGACGCCGGCGGCACCCACTGGAGCACGTCCGCCACCGGGTCCAGCTCGCCAAGACCCGCAGAACCGAGCCGCTGCGCACCGAAGTTGACGACCTGCGCCCCGACGGCGATGACGAGCCCGCTCAGCACCGCGAGGTCGCGGCCCTTGCGGCTGGTCAGCAGCCGTACGTTGGCGGCGGCGACGGCCCGCGCGAACGCCACGCACACCAGCAGCGCCAGGGCGACCGCGACGACACCCACCGCGAACGCCGCCCCGCCCCGGGCGACGGCGACCACGGAGCCCACCAGCAGGCACAGCGTGAACAGCGGCCCGATGCCGACCAGCGACGCCGTGAGAAGGGCCCGCACCAGCGGCCGGGGCCGCAGCGGCAGCATCACCAGCCGCGTCGGATCCAGCGTCTCGTCACCACTGGGGAAGAACAGCGGCATCACCGCCCAGCCGAGCCCCAGTACCGCCACGGCCAGCACGACCAGTGCCTCGACGTGCGCGTGCCCGCGCAGCGCGATCAGACCGAGCAGTTGCAGCGCGGCGAAGAGCAGGGCGAGGACGGCCGACGCGATGTAGGCGGCCTTGCGCCCGCCGGACTGCCGCAGTCCGTTGCGCAGCAGCGACAGCTTCAGCCGTACGACGACGGGGGTGAGAGCGGGGGCACTCACCGGGCCCCGCCGCCCAGCCAGTCGAGGTCGGACCCGGCGTCCCGGCTCTGCGCCCCGACGAGTTCGAGGAACGCCTGCTGCAGCGAGGGCGCGTCACCGCGCACCTCGGCGAGGGTCCCGGTGGCCCGGATCCGCCCGGCGGCCATGACGGCCACCCAGTCGCACAGCGACTCGACGAGCTCCATGACGTGGGAAGAGAACACGACCGTGGCGCCCGAGGCGGTGTATCGCTCCAGCACGCCCCGGATGGTCTGGGCGGAGACGGGGTCGACGCCCTCGAACGGCTCGTCCAGGAACAGCACTTCGGGATTGTGGAGGAGGGCGGCGGCCAGCCCGATCTTCTTGCGCATGCCGGTCGAGTAGTCGACGACGAGCTTGTGCTGGGCACCGGCCAGATCGAGGACGTCGAGGAGCTGGGTGACCCGCTTGTCGACCTCGGCACCGGGCAGCCCGCGCAACCGCCCGCTGTACGCCAGCAGTTCCCGCCCCGACAGCCGCTCGAACAGCCGCAGCCCCTCCGGCAGCACCCCGATCCGGGCCTTCACCTCGACGGGGTCCCGCCACACGTCGTGCCCGACCACCTCGACAGTCCCGTGATCGGGCCGGAGCAGCCCGGTCACCATCGACAAGGTGGTGGTCTTCCCGGCCCCGTTCGGCCCGACGAGCCCGATGAACTTGCCCGCGGGCAACTCGAGATCGACCCCGGCAACAGCGACCTGCTGCCCGAACCGCTTCCACAGCCCTTCCACCCGTACAGCGCTGGATCCCACCGCATCTCCCTCCGTCACCCAGAACCCTACGGTGGCTTCTCAGGGGCGCGGGGCCCTGCTGATTTGCGGCTCCGCCGCGTGGGCGCGAACAACCACGACCGGCCCGCAGTCGCCGATCAACGGCAACCACGCAGACGATCAGGCGCTACCGATCCCGACCGCACGCATAGGCCAACGGCGAGATCAACTCCTCCGCGTCCGGCAGCCACCGATTCGCCGGGGTCGGCCGGCAGGCCCACTGCACAGCCCCCCGGGACCCGAACCGCGTAGGCGGCGCAGCCACATACGCACCCTCGCCCAGCACGGTCAGATCCAGCGACGACACCGACCACCCCAGCTTGCGCACCAGATCGGGCACCTTCACACCGGCCCCCGGCAGCACGAAGAACTCCATCCGCCGATCCGGCGTGAGCGTCACAGGCCCCAGCGTCAGCTCCATCCGCTCCATCCGCGCGAGCGCGAGGAACCCGGCCGTCTCCGGCACGGAGATCGCGTCGAACGTCCGCCCCGTCGGCAGCAGGATCGAGGCCGTCGGCTGCTTCTGCCACATCCGTCGCGCGACGGTCGCGCTGCCGGTCGCCTGCGTCGCCCAGTCCGGGCGCGCCGGGTGCGATCCGGGTGCCGGACACGCGGCGTCACCGCACGAGCACTGCTGATTTCCTTCGACCGCTTCCAGCCAGGTGCCGGGGAACACGTCCCAGTGGCGCTCCTCGGCGTAGCGGACAGCGGTCTCCAGCAGCGATTCCCCGCGCTGCTTCGGGATCTGAGCGGCTTCGGTGCCGGCGATCGTCTCTTCCACGATGAACACAACTCTGGTCGTCACCAGGGGTTACGCCCGCCCGTGTGCGCGGGGAGGAGCACCGGCCCTGTCCTCGGGGCGCATGGGTGCATGTGCGGGGGCGCGCAGGAGGATCCGTGGCCGGAGCTGGGTAGCCACGAGTGGGGCCGGCAACTGCCGTTACCCCGGCATTCCTCACATGCCTCGCATTTTCGCCTGGTCGGCGGGGCATTGATCTTCACGGCCGGATCTTTTCGCTGGGACGTGAGGGGTTCGGCCGCGGAAGACACGTCAACTCGGTGCGTGGGCAGGCACCGCAGCCACAGGGGGTACGCCATGGCCGCAAGGCCGCTCGTCGCTCGGCAGCCGAACGAACGGCTCCAGGCGCTCATCCAGGAAGCCGGATGCTCCAACGCCGGCCTCGCCCGCCGGGTCAACATGTGCGGTGCCGAGCACGGCCTCGACCTGCGCTACGACAAGACGTCGGTGGCGCGCTGGCTGCGCGGACAGCAGCCGCGGGGCCGGGCCCCGGCGATCATCGCCGAGGCACTGGGCCGCAAACTCGGCCGTACGGTCACGATCGACGAGATCGGCATGGCCAACGGCAAGAACCTCGCCTCGGGCGTGGGTCTCCAGTTCTCGCCGACGGTACTGGGGGCCATCGAGCAGGTCTGCGAGCTGTGGCGCAGTGACGTGGGGCGGCGGGACTTCCTGTCCGGCTCCTCCGTCGCGGCGTCCGCGCTGGTCGAGCCCAGCCGTGACTGGCTGATCTCCGCGCCGGACGGCCAGGTGTCGCGCTCGGCCGGGCCGCGCGTGGGGCAGTCCGATGTGCAGGCGGTCCTCGCCATGACGCAGGCGCTGGTGGATCTCGACCATCAGTACGGCAGCGGGCATGTGCGCCCGGTCGTCGTGCACTACCTCAACAGCGTGGTCTCGGGGCTGCTGGCGGGGTCGTACCGGGAGGCGGTGGGGCGGGACCTGTTCGCCGCGGTGGCCCGGCTGACGGAGCTCGCGGGATACATGGCCGTGGACACCGGGCAGCCCGGTCTGGCGCAGCGCTACTACATCCAGGCGCTGCGGCTGGCCCAGGCGGCAGGGGACCGGGGGTACGGCGGGTATGTGCTCGCGGCCTCCATGAGCCATCTCGCCGCGCAGCTCGGGAACCCGCGGGAGATCGCGCAGTTGGCGAGGGCGGCGCAGGAGGGGGCGCGGGGGCGCGTGTCACCGCGCGCGGAGTCGATGTTCCACGCGGCGGAGGCGCGCGGGCACGCCCTGATGGGCGACGTGCGCGCCACCCAGTCCGCGGCCGGGCGGGCCGTGAGCGCCCTGGAGGCGGCCGACCCGGCCGCCGGGGACGACCCGGTGTGGATCGCGCACTTCGACGAGGCCTATCTCGCCGACGAGTTGGCCCACTGTCACCGGGACCTGGGGCAGGCCGACGCGGCGGCGCGGTGCGCGCAGGAGTCGCTGGCCGGGCATCCCGAGACGCGGGCGCGCCGCCGGGCCATCGGTTATGTGCTGTTGGCCACGGCGCAGGTGCAGCAGCGCGAGATCGAAGAGGCGTGCGGTACGGGCATGAAGGCCGTGGAACTGCTGGAGGGGCTGCGGTCCAACCGGGGCGCCGAGTATCTGGAGGACTTCCAGCAGCGGCTGGAGCCGTACCGGGACGAGGCGGTGGTCAGGGAGTTCGGGGCGCGGCTGGACCTGCAGGCGGCGGCATGAACACAGGGTCTGCGGATGCGTGAACGTGTGGGAAACGGCCGCTGTGCGCGCAGGAGGTGACATGAACAGCGTGCCGTGACCCGGTTGTGTTACCGCGCTCACAGGGCTTGCGGTCGGGCCCTGTGCTGCGTGGCACGGGGCTCTGGGGACCCGGTAGCGTGACCCGACGATTCACAAGGTCCCCCATAAGT
This sequence comes from Streptomyces sp. NPDC056948, assembly GCF_042674225.1. NCBI lineage: Bacteria > Bacillati > Actinomycetota > Actinomycetes > Kitasatosporales > Streptomycetaceae > Streptomyces > Streptomyces sp. NPDC056948. Next base: position 21,897 of record NZ_JBHUQX010000071.1, on the reverse strand, counting down.
AGGAGTCCCGGTGACGCAGAGTGGACAGGGCGAGGAGCCCTCGGCGCGCCAAGCGCGCGAAGGCATCGTGCTGCCCTCCGACGGTGGCGAACCCCTGCTGCCGGGGATGACGGGCGGACCCGGTGACACCCCGGCCGGCCACCGGCCCGGCCCGGCCCCGACCGGCCAGGCCCCGGCCTCCGCCCCCGCCGGGGGCCAGACCTGGGGCCAGCCGTGGGGTCCCGACCAGCAGACCCCGCCCCCGCCGCAGGACAACAGCTGGCAGTCCCCGCAGTCCCAGCAGTGGACCACCCCGGAGCCTCCGGCGTGGGAGGCGCAGCACCCCGCGCCGGGCGCGCTCCCCCAGGACACCCAGCCCCCGCACCCGAACCCGTACGCCGGCTACGGCCCTCCCGCCGACGCCTCCCAACTGCCCCCGGCCCCCGGCCCGTACGGCACTCCGGGCAGCCCGCTGCCGCAGGCGACGGACGGATACGGCTCTCCTGCCGCGGGCGGCCTGCCGCCGGGCTCCGACGCGTACGGCTCCGCCGCGGGCGGTTCGCTGCCGCCGGGCCCCGACGCGTACGGCCCCCCTGCCGGGGCAGGCCCGCTGCCGCCGGCCACGGACGGGTACGGGGCCACGGAGGGGTACGGGTCTCCTGCCGCGGGCGGCCTGCCGCCGGGCTCCGATGTGTACGGCTCCGCCGCCGCGGGCGGTTCGCTGCCGCCGGCGACAGCCGGATACGGCTCTCCCGCGCCGGGCGCGGATGCGTACGGGTCCGCTCCAGGGGCGTACGGCGCCCCTGCCGGTGGTGCCCCGCTGCCGCCGGCGACGGACGGGTACGGCGCTCCCGGGGGCGGCCTGCCGCAGGCCGCTGACGCGCACGGCCCCGCCGCCGGAGGTGCCCCCCTGCCCGCGCCCGCCGACGAGGGGGCGACCCAGTACCTGCCGCCCGTCGCCGCGCCCGCCGACGAGGGGGCGACGCAGTACATACCCCCGGTGGGCCCGGGTGCGCTGCCGCCCGAGACGCCCACCGGTCACGACCCCGAGGCGACCACGTTCCTGGGGACCGCACCCCGGGCCGGGGCCGGGCCGTTGCCGCCCGCCTCGCATCCGGATGCCGAGGCGACGCAGTACATCGCTCCGGTGCCCGGCGGGGACAAGCAGCCGCCCGCCGAGTTCGACAACCTCTTCCGCAGCGACCACGGCGCCGAGAGCCCGGCCGCGGCCACGCAGCAGATGCCCCGCTTCGAGCAGCCGCAGCCCCAGTCGCACGCCCCGCACGGCGCCCCCCAGCCCTCCTACGCCCCGCCCGGCCACTCCGGCGGCGGTCGTGGCGGCCGTGGCGGCCGCACCGGCTCGCGGGTGCCGGTCATCGCGGCCGTCGGCATCGGCATCGCCGTCCTCGGCGTCGGCGCCGGCGCGCTGCTCGCCGCTGGCGGAGGCGGTGACGACGACGGCGGCGACAACAACAAGACCGTGGCCGCCTCGGCGCCCGCGACGGACGACTCCGCCTCGCCCTCCGCCGACCCGGCCCGGGCCCAGGCGGTCGAGCTGGACAAGCTGCTCGCCGACAGCGGCGACAGCCGCACCACCGTGATCACCTCCGTCGCCGACGTCAAGCGCTGCGACAACCTGCCCCAGGCGGCCAAGAACCTGCGCGACGCGGCCAAGCAGCGCACCGAGCTGGTCACCCGGCTCTCCGGCATCACGGTCGACCAGCTTCCCGACCACGCCGCGCTGACCACCGCCCTCACCAAGGCGTGGCAGGCCTCGGCGTCGGCCGACAACCACTACGCGGCCTGGGCCGACCAGACAGCGGGCAAGAAGGGCTGCAAGAAGGGCCAGGCCCGTGGCACGGGCCAGACCCAGGCCGGCAACCGTGCCAGCGGCGTCGCGAGCGCCGAGAAGACCAAGGCGGCCGGGCTGTGGAACGCCATAGCGAAGACGTACGGCCTGACCGAGCGTCAGCCGACGCAGCTCTGACGTGATCTGATCCGGACGTGAACCGCTGAGCGGGGGCTCAGTAGTTCACGTCGGCGTCCTGCAGCGTCCTCGTCGTGTCGACGAAGCCCTTCCGCGCCGACACCAGCCGCCCTTCCCGCACCACCTGAAGGGTCACGTTCGCATTCACCAGGCGCGGGAAGCCGACGGCGGCGAGCTTGTCCTGGAACTGCCACCGCAGCGTCGGCGTGAGCCCGCCCGTGTCGATCCTGAGGCCGTTGTCGAGGGCCTCCGTCACCGTGTCGGCGCTCACCTCGCCGGCGCCGAGCGACTCGACGATCTTCTTGAGCACGGTGTAGGCGATCCACGTGGTCTGCACTCCGGCGTCCGCGGCGTCGATGCGGTTGTCGCCGAAGGCCTCCTCCTTGATCACCCGCTTCATCCCGTTCCAGCGGGCATCGCTCGCCACGGGGTACCAGCCGGTGATGTACGAGCCCTCGTACGGTCCCGAGGCCCCGCCGGTGGCGTCGATCACCGTCTGGTCGACGCTGCCGAGCACGGTGGCCGTCCGTACGTCGGGGTAGTCCTCGCGGGTCCGCCGGAAGGAGTCCATGAAGGTGCCGTTGCGGTCCCCGAGCGCGGGCACCACACACCCCTCGTCCCCGGGGGCGGCGGTCGTCGTCTCCAGCGCCCGCTCGGCCTGGCCGTCGTACTCGGTGGCGTCCTCCGCCGCGCGCTGGTCCCGGGCCGCCGTGTGCCCGCCCGCCTTCAGGCCGGAGTCGAGCAGCGGAGGCAGCTGGTCGCCCGCGATGGTGTCGGGCCGCACCAGGGCGACCGGCCCGCAGCCGGCGAGGGATCTGCCGAGACCGGCGAGCAGCGCGGGCTGGCCGCCGTTGACGGGGTAGGACAGGGGGCTGGTGAACTCGGCGTTGGTGATGCCGTAGCCGCCTATGTACGGGATGCCCGCGCCCTCGAGGGACGGGAAGAAGGAGTCGGCGTACTGGCTGTAGGATCCTACGACCGCGACGACGTTCTCCTTGGCCGCCCGCCGGGCGCACTTGGCGGCGGCCACGCTGTCGTTGTGGTCGTTGCAGGTCAGCACGTTGAGCTTCCGGCCGTTGATCCCGCCCTTGGCGTTGATCCAGCGGGCGTAGGCGTGGGCGAAGGCGGGCATGCCGGGCTTGTTGGTGGCCTTGGTGTCCTGCGGCGCCCAGGTCATGACGGTGATCGGATCGTCCCCGGCATCCCCCGTGGTGCCGGGGACGACCCCGCAGCCGGCGAGGAGCGACGCGCACGCGGCCGCCGAGCCCGCGCAGAGCACGCCTTTTCTGGCGTGACGGGTGAGGAGGCCGGGGAGGGATGTGCTGCGGTTGCGTCGCCTGCCGGTCATGCTCCCGCACGATTCCGTTACATGGCCAACCCGAGAGCGATCTGGGGTCAACGGTTGGTGACGTGCAGGTGAATTACGGGGGTCGGTGTGACCGATGTGGAGGGGAACGTACGATCGATGACCGTGCAAGCTTCGGAGAACTCTTCCCGTCGTGGCCGTCGCTCATCCACCATGGGCGGCATGCCTGCCAACGACATGCCGTGGTGGCGCTGGCGCAGCAACGTGCGCTCGGCGCTGCACATGCTCTCCGATCCCGGGTTCCAGCGGGACGTCTGGCTGGCCGGCGTGGACGGCTACGGCGACGTGACCGACGCGGTGTACCGGCTGGTCGAGGACACCTGGCTGGATCACTGGTCCGCCGAGAAGTACGTGGGCACGATCTTCCGTGACTCGCAGGAGGCGGCCCTCGTGGACACCGCCGTGCTGCGGGTGCTGCGGATCATGCACCAGGTCGGGCCGGACGCCCCGGTCGCCGCGTACCTCGAGAACCAGGCGTGGCCCGAGGCGATCCAGGCGGCCCGGGACGCGCATGTGCTCCTCGCCACGAGCGACGGCGACGAGCCGGACACGCCGCCGCGCAGCCTGGAGGTACTGCGGATCATGACCAGGTCCGCCTAGCGGGACGATTGCGGGCGGTGTGGTCGCCTGTGGGAACCTGTCCTGCATGAACGAGCAGTCCACCACCGCCGCGACCCCGCCCGACCAGTACGTCCTCACCCTTTCCTGCCCGGACAGGAAGGGCATCGTGCACGCCGTGTCGAGCTATCTGTTCATGACCGGCTGCAACATCGAGGACAGCCAGCAGTTCGGCGACCACGACACGGGACTGTTCTTCATGCGCGTCCACTTCTCGGCGGACGCCCCGGTGTCCGTGGAGAAGCTGCGGGCCAGCTTCGCGGCGATCGGTGACTCCTTCCAGATGGAATGGCAGATCAACCGGGGCGACCAGAAGATGCGCATCCTGCTCATGGTCAGCAAGTTCGGGCACTGCCTGAACGACCTGCTGTTCCGGGCGCGGACCGGTGCGCTGCCGGTGGAGATCGCCGGGGTGGTGTCGAACCACACGGACTTCGCCGAGCTGGTGGGCTCGTACGACATCCCCTTCCACCACATTCCGGTGACGAGGGACACGAAGTCCGAGGCGGAGGGGCGGCTGCTCGACATCGTGCGTGAGGAGGGTGTCGAGCTGGTCGTTCTCGCCCGGTACATGCAGGTGCTGTCGGACGATCTGTGCAAGGCGCTGTCCGGGCGGATCATCAATATCCACCACTCGTTCCTGCCGAGCTTCAAGGGTGCGAAGCCGTATCACCAGGCTCATGCGCGGGGTGTGAAGCTGATCGGGGCGACGGCGCACTATGTGACGGCCGATCTTGATGAGGGGCCGATCATCGAGCAGGAGGTCGAGCGGGTCGGGCATGACGTGACGCCGGAGGGGCTTGTTGCCATCGGGCGTGACGTGGAGTGTCAGGCGTTGGCCCGGGCGGTCAAGTGGCATGCCGAGCGGCGGATTCTGCCCAATGGGCGGCGGACGGTTATTTTCGCCTGAGGGTTTGGGTTGTCCCGTTTGGTGGCGGGTGCGGGTTGTTTGTGGCTTGTCGCGCCCACGCGGCGGAGCCGCATGTCGACACAGCCCCGCGCCCCTGAGGGCGTGCCCCGGCTGTGGGGTTCTACATCCTGCTCAGTGACGCGGCTGCGAAGAGGACGTCTCTGATCGCCTCTCTGTCTCCTACCTGGCCCGCTGCCGCCTCCTGTGGGGGGACGTGGCCTGCCGCGAGGCGGCAGAATTCGACGCCGTCCAGGGCTACGTGGGCCACCTCGTGTTCCGCGGAGCCCTTGGCCGCGGGGGAGTCGAGAGGGATCAGCCACTCGCCGCCGCCGAGGCCCTCGATCTCCAGGCGGAGGCTGCGGCCCGGTTCGCCCGCCGCCACGAGGTGGCGGTGGTGGGCGGGTGCCGCGAGACCGGCGCGGCGGCGGTGCGCCAGGGCCGTCGGCAGCATGCGGGCCGCCAGGTCGATCATGCGGTGCAGATGGCGCGGCGAGGGCGGGTCGTAGGGGTAGTCGACCGCGTCCGCGATGTCCTCCGCGTGCACCCAGCACTCGAAGGCCCGGTCGAGCATCGCGTCGTGCAGGGGCAGTGCGAAGTCGCCGTACGGCACGGCCATCCTGCCGGCGCCGCCGCCCGTGAAGGACACCGTGCGGACGAGGTTGTGGCTCTGTTCCCGCCAGGGCGCCCGCACGGCCCGGGTGGGCGGGAAGTGGGAGGCACGCCAGTACGCCTCGGTGCGGGCCGCCGGCGTCGGGTGCCGGGACGTGACGTCGCCCAGCGGGTCGTCCAGGCCCAGCGCGAGCGCGACAAGACCGTCGACGCTGAGCAGATGCGCGATGACCCCGGCGACGGTCGTACGGCGGCTCGTCGACTCGTCGGCCCGGAACCAGCGCAGCCGTACCGGCGCGTGCCACTCGGCGTCGCCGAAGTCCTGGAGCAGGGCGTCCAGGCGCGCCGTCTCGGCGTCGTACGCGGTGGCCCAGTCCGGCACCGGAATGCGCGGTGGGCGCCGCTCCAGGCAGGTCTCCAGGACCCGGGTGCGCAGAGACGGGTCCAGGTCGAGGCTCTCGGGCCGTTGCAGCAGCCCCACCGCCTCGCGCAGCCGCCGCGCCTCGTCGGCGCACTGCCCGCACTCGCCGAGGTGCTCCTCGACGGCCAGGGCCTCCTCGGCCGAGCAGGCGGCCAGCGCCCAGGCGCCGAGCAGGGCCTTCAGCACGGGGTGCTCCAGCACGGGCCGTACGGGAGGGAGTGCCGTGTCACCGAGGTCCTCCAGTGCGGGGAGCGGCAGCCCGCTGTCCTCGACGGAGGCCCGGGGCATCGGGATCCGCGGCGGCTTCCCCGGCTCCTGTCCGTCGTCGTATTCGGGCCCGTCCGGCTCGCCCGGGCCGGAGGGGATCTCCGACCCGCTCACACCGCACCCCCGTGTCCGGGCGGTGTGCCGGGTGGCTCGGTCTCATGGGCGGTGGACAGGAGCTGGAGGCCCAGGCGCAGCCGGCGGCGGGCCTCGTCCTCGGTGATGTCGAGGTCGGTGGCGGTCTGGCGGTAGTCGCGGCGCTGGAAGTAGGCCCGCTCGAGGGCCGAGCGCAGCGGGACCGGCATGGACTGGACGATGTAGTCGGCGCGGGCGGCGACCGACGCGCGGCGCACCCTGATCTCCAGCTCCTCCGCGGTGCCGGAGCCGTCGCGGGCGAGCGCGGCGGTCTCGGTGGCGCGCAGGCGCTGCACGGCCAGGCGGTGGGTCAGCGTGGCGACCCAGGTGCGCAGCGGGCCCTGTCTGGGGTCGTAGGCGTCCGGATGCTCCCAGACGTGGACGAAGACCTCGCGGGTGATGCCGTCGGCGGCGCGTTCGTCGCCGAGGACGCGGTGGGCGAGGCCGTGCACGAGGGAGGCGAACCGGTCGTAGAGCTCGCCGAGGGCGGCGGCCTCCCCGCGGGCGAGCCGCTGCTGCATCTTGCGGTCCCAGCGGGGCGGTACGTCCTTTTTCGCCATGCGGCCCCCTCACCCCCTGCTCGTGTCCCGCGCCCGTGCCCTGTCCAGCCTGTGCCTGATGTCTCCCCGAATGTAGTCGGCACGTCCGGTAGCGCACGCCCCTTTGTGGCAATGTGCGCCCCCTGACCGGCCGCAGGTGGTAGAGGCGTCTACCCCTCTGCCCTCTGATCAGACCTGACTGAAGGGGATCGAACAGGATCGAAGCCGACTAAAACAAGCCTCATTCGACGGGGATCCGTTTTTCGGGTTGTGTTTCAGGGAACGGCCGCTGGGCAGCCGCGCTGCAAGGAAGCGTAGGGACTGCTTCCGTTTTGGCGATCGAAGGGCGTGGTGGTGACCTTCAAAGTGACCGGCGGCGAGCAGGGCGAATGGGCCGTGCTCCAGGTGTCCGGCGAACTGGATCTGGTGACCTCGCCGGTGCTGCGTCAGCGTGTGCACGACGTAGTGGCCGAGGGGCACCACTGTCTTGTCCTCGACCTGTCCGATGTGTTCTTCTGCGATTCCAGCGGCGTCGGCGTGCTCATCGCCGCCCGCCGTCTGATCCGCTCCTGCCAGGGCCGGCTGCGGCTGGTGCTGCCCGCCCGGGGCGCGGCCGACGGGTCCCATGTCAACCGGGTCCTCGGTGCGCTGGGCGTTCGCAGGCTGTTCGACGTGTACGGCGATGTGGACGCGGCCCTGGGTGACGAGGGCGAACCCCTGTCCGCGTGAGGGGCCGATGACGCACGGTAGGGCGAGTGTTGCCGTTCTGACACGCTGTTGTCCCGGAATTCCCCCGGTCTTGGCGCAAGTGACGTTTTCCCGCGCCCGAACGGCCCCCTCCGTCGTACGCTCCGAGCGAGACGCACCCCACCTGACGTAAGGCGGCCTGAAAGAGACATGGTCAGCAGCGAGTACGAGCGCAGGATCGCCGCCCGGTTCGCCATCTTCGACCAGGACGGCAACGGCTACATCGACCGCGAGGACTTCTACGGGGCGGCCAAGGCGCTGCTCGCGGAGTTCGCCGTAGCGGCCCGGTCCGACAAGGGACAGGCGCTGTACGGCGGCGCGGAGGCGTTCTGGCAGGGCATGGCGGGTATAGCGGACCGCGACGGCGACCAGCGCATCACGCGCGGGGAGTTCGTCAACGGCGCGGTCAAGCGCCTGCGCGACAACCCGGACCGGTTCGCCGAGATCGCCCGCCCCTTCCTGCACGCGGCACTGGACGTCGCCGACACCGACGGTGACGGCGCGGCGACACTCGAGGAAGTGGCCCGCGTCCTCACGTGCCTCGGCGCCCCCGAGGACGTCGCCCGCACAGCCGCCGGCGCGCTCGACGCGGACGAGGACGGCAAGGTCGCCGAGCCGGAGGTCGTACCGGCCTTCGCCCGCTATTTCACGGTGCCTGAGTAGAGCTACTGGCCCGGGCGGAGCGACTGGTCCCGGTGACGGAGTCGGCCCGGGTGAGCGTCGCTCGCCCGGCCGCCTCGTCACCCACCCGAGTAGCGCTCGCGCAGCTTGTACTTCAGTACCTTGCGCAAGGTCTCGCCCCGCGGTAGCGCGTCCACCAGCTCCAGACGTTCCGGCAGCTTGTGCACGGACAGTCCCTCGGTGCGCAGGTGGGTGGTCATCGCCTCCAGCGTCAAGTCCTCCGCCCCCGGCGGCTGTTCCACCACCGCGCACACCAACTCCCCGCGAGCCGCGTCCGGCAGGCCGATCACCGCTACGTCCCCGACCGCCGGATGCCGGTGCAGGAGGTCCTCGATCTCCTGGGCCGAGATGTTCTCGCCCTTGCGGATGATCACGTCCTTGAGCCGGCCGGTGAGGACCAGGTGACCGGTCTCCGTCACGTGTCCGAGGTCGCCGGTGCGCAGGAAGCCGTCCGGGTCGAAGGCCTCCGCCGTCTGCCCGGGGTCCAGATACCCCTGGCACACGGCCTCCCCGCGCAACCGCACCTCCCCGTCCACGATCCGTATCTCCATCCCCTCCGGCGGCCTTCCCTCGGTCGTCGCCAGCAGCTCCGGGGTGTCGTCCGGCGCACCCATGGTGATCATCGGCACCTCGGTCATGCCGTAGCCGTGGGTGAGCTGCACGCCCATCTCACCGACCACGGAGTGATAGAGCTCCGGCGGCTTCGGCGCCCCGCCGCCCGCCAGGAGCCGTAGCGTCGGCACCACGGGGGTCCCCGGCCGCTTCCGCTGCTCCGTCAGGAACATCGAGTAGAACGCCGTGGAGCCGCCCGCCATGGTCACCCCGTGCCGGCGGTAGGACTCCAGCGCGTCCGGCAGCGCGAACTGCTCGAACAGCACCGCCGGGAAGCCGTACAGCAGCAGCATCACCGTGTAGTCGGGCCCGCCGATATGGGCGTACGGGAAGGCGATCGACCCCACGTCGTCCCCCGAGGGCCGCAGCGCGTGCGCGAGGCAGGAGCCGCCCGCGATCAGGGAACGGTCCGTGTGCAGCACGCCCTTGGGGTCGGAGGTCGTGCCGGACGTCCAGTAGATCCAGCGGACCGTGGTGCCGTCGGCGGGTGGGGGAGGCAGCACGGAGGGATCCCCGTCGGGCAGGTCGCCGTACGCCTCGAAGACGCCCTTCGCGCCCAGCCGCCGGGCCATCTCCGCGTGGTCGAACCCGCGCCACTCACCCGGCACCGCGAAGAACTCCGCCCTCGACTCACGCAGCGCGAAGCCCACCTCGCGGTCCCGGTAGAAGGGGATGACCGGGGTCTGCACGGCGCCGAGGCGGGCCAGCGCGTAGGACAGCAGGGCCGTCTCGATCCGGGTGGGCAACTGCCAGGCGACCACCGTGCCGGGGCGCACGCCCCTGCCGTACAGCCCGGCCGCGACCCGCTCGGCCCGCGTGCGCAGAGCACCGAAGGTGAGCCCGCGGTCGCCTTCCAGGAAGAGCGGCCGGTCCGGGGTGAGCGCGGCGCGGCGGGTGACCAGCTCCCACAGCGTGCGGGACGAACTCAGGGCGTGCGGGGTGTCGTTCACGGCTGCCCCCTCGACTCCTTGGCTGACGGGTCGTCAGGTGGGATGCTATCTGACGGTGTATCAGATAAGTACCGTCCGGCGGAGGGGACCCATGGCGACCGAACTGCCCCGCATCATCAGCGTCGACGACCACGTGATCGAGCCCGCCCACCTCTTCGAGACGTGGCTGCCGGCCAAGTACCGCGACCGCGGACCCAGGCCCCTGACCGCCGGCATCGGTGAACTCGCCTACGTCGGCGGCAAGTACCGGATCACGATGGACCCGGACGGCCCGCCCACCGACTGGTGGATCTACGAGGACCTGAAGTTCCCGTACAAGCGCAACATCGCCGCCGTCGGCTTCGACCGCGACGAGATGACCCTGGAGGGCATCACCAGGGAGGAGATGCGGCGCGGCTGCTGGGACCCGAAGGCCCGCCTGGAGGACATGGACCTCAACCATGTCGAGGCGTCCCTCTGCTTCCCGTCCTTCCCCCGCTTCTGCGGCCAGACCTTCGCCGAGGCGCACGACAAGGAGGTCGCCCTGGCCTGCGTGCGCGCCTACAACGACTGGATGGTCCAGGAGTGGTGCGGGGACAGCGGCGGGCGGCTCATCCCGCTCTGCCTGATCCCGCTGTGGGACGTCGACCTGGCGGTCGCGGAGATCCGGCGCAACGCCGAGCGCGGGGTGCGGGCGGTGACCTTCTCCGAGATCCCCACGCACCTCGGGCTGCCGTCCATCCACTCCGGCTACTGGGACCCGTTCTTCGCGGTCTGCCAGGAGACCGGGACGGTCGTCAACATGCACATCGGGTCCTCGTCCCAGATGCCCGCCGCCTCCCCGGACGCACCGCCCGCCGTCCAGGCCTCGCTCAGCTTCAACAACGCGATGGCCTCGATGATGGACTTCCTCTTCAGCGGGGTGCTGGTGAGGTTCCCGCGCCTCAAACTCGCCTACTCCGAAGGCCAGATGGGCTGGGTCCCCTACGCCCTGGAGCGCGCCGACGACGTCTGGGAGGAGCACCGCGCCTGGGGCGGCGTCCGGGACACCGTCCCCGAGCCGCCGTCCACGTACTACTACCGGCAGATCTTCTGCTGCTTCTTCCGCGACAAGCACGGCGTGGCCTCGCTCGACGTCGTCGGCCGCGACAACGCCACCTTCGAGACCGACTACCCGCACGTCGACTCGACCTTCCCGCACACCAAGGAAGTCGCCCTCGACCACGTCAAGGGCCTCGACCACGAGACGGTCTACAAGCTGATGCGCGGCAACGCGATCCGCATGCTCGACCTGGACCTCGACCGCTGATGGACCTGTCGCACACGCCCGAGGAGGAGGACTTCCGGGCCCGGCTGCGGGAGTGGCTCGCGCGGGCGCTCCCCGGCCTGCCGCCCAAGCCGTCGCCCGACGACTGGCCGGGGCGGCGGGCGTACGACCTCGGCTGGCAGCGCAGGCTCCACGACGCCGGATACGCCGACGTCCACTGGGACGCCTCCCCGACCACCCGGCTGATCTTCCTGGAGGAGACCGAGAAGGCCGGCGCGCCCTATGTGGGCGCCAACTTCGTGGGGCTGCTGCACGCCGGGCCGACCATCGCCGCCGAGGGCACGGACGAGCAGCGGGCGCGCTGGCTGCCGCCGATCCTGCGCGGCGAGGAGGTCTGGTGCCAGGGCTTCAGCGAACCGGAGGCCGGCTCCGACCTCGCGGCCCTGCGCACACGCGCGTGGCGCGACGGCGACCACTACGTGGTGACCGGCTCCAAGATCTGGACCTCCCACGCGGAAGTCGCCGACTGGTGCGAGCTGTTGGTCCGCACGGACCCCTCGGCGCCCAAGCACCGTGGGATCACCTGGCTCGCCATGCCCATGGACGCCCCCGGCATCACCGTACGGCCGCTGCGCACGCTGGCCGGGTCGGCCGAGTTCGCCGAGGTGTTCCTCGACGAGGTGCGCGTGCCGCTCTGGAACCGGGTCGGGGACGAGAACGACGGCTGGCGCGTGACGATGGTGACGCTGTCCTTCGAACGCGGCACGGCCTTCGCCGGCGAGGTCGTCGCCTGCCGCCGCGTCCTGGCCGAACTGGCCGTCGAGGCCCGCAAGAACGGCCGCTGGGACGACTCGGCGCTGCGGCGCCGGCTGGGCAGGCTCAACGCCGAGTTCCGGGCGCTGTGGCGGCTCACGCAGTGGAACGTGAGCGCGGCGGAGGCCTCGGGCGGGGTGCCCGGGGCCGGAGGCTCGGTCTTCAAGCTGCGGTACTCGCACGCCCGCCAGGAGCTCTACGACGCCGCCGCCGAGGTCCTGGGCCCCGACTGCCTCGACCTGGACCGGTCCTGGACCCTCGACCGTCTCTCGTCCCTCTCGTACACCATCGCGGCCGGTACCTCTCAGATCCAGCACGGCATCGTCGCCGAGCGGATCCTCGGCCTGCCGAAGGGACGGTGACCGTGCGTTTCCGGTTGACGGACGACCAGCGGGCGTTGCGCGACGGGGTACGGCAACTGCTGGCCCGGCGCTTCGACGCGGAGGCGCTGCGGGCCGCCGTGCGGGGCCCGGTGCGACTGGACCGGGTGCTGTGGCGGGCCCTGGGCGACGCCGGGTTCTTCGCGTTGCGGCTGCCGGAGGCGGACGGCGGGGTCGGACTGGGGCTCCCGGAGGCGGTGTTGGTGTTCGAGGAGGCGGGGCGGGCGCTGCTGCCCGGGCCGCTGGCCGCCACCCACCTCGCGGCCGGTGCCGTACCGGGCGCGGCCACGGGGGAGACCGTCGTGACGGCCGTCGACGGCGGCCTCGCGGAGTGGCTGGCGGAGGCCGACGTCGTACGCGGCGACACCGCGGGAGCCGTGCCGCTGCGCTCCCTCGACCCGCTGACGCCCCTGCACCGCGTGCCCGGCGGCGCGGCGGCCCCGGACCCCGTCGCCGTCCTCCTCACCGCCGCCGAGCAGCTCGGCACGGCGGTCCGCGTCTGCGAACTGGCGGCGCAACACGCCCGGGCCCGCGAACAGTTCGGACGGCCCATAGGTGCCTTCCAGGCGGTGGCGCACCTGTGCGCGGGGATGCTGGTCCGGGCGGAGACGGCCCGCGCCGCGGTGTACGCGGCCGCCGTCACCGCCGACCCGGCCGACATCGCCGCAGCCCGTCTGCTCGCCGACGACGCCGCCGTACGCGGCGCCCGCGACTGTCTCCAGGTGCACGGCGGCATGGGCTTCACCTGGGAGTCCGAGGTCCATCTGCAGCTGAAACGCGCATGGGTTCGAACCCAACGTGCGGGAGGAGTCACGGAGAGTGAGGAAATCCTCGCGGCCGATCTGGCGGCCGGAACGGCCTGACAGGCCCTCTGGCTGCGACATTGCCGACGATGCCCGGAGGGATGTCGCGGATTGTGGCATGCCGGAATTACGGAGAGTTGATACCGGGTCGTATCCGATGCGTGACTCGTAACAGCCCGGAGTCGGCTGTCCGCTCCGGTACCTTGTGTGAGATGCGAGTGGTCCTGAACACGCGCCGCGCCGCAGTCGCCCCCGGGGCGACTGCGGATCCGACGATGCGCGCCGCTGCTTGCCCGGCAGTGTGGCCTCGCGTCGCCGCCTGTTCGACTCCCCGCGGCGAGCGTCGCACAGTATCCCGCAGGGGTACTCCTTCGCGCTGGAATATGCCCGAAGCGCTTGTTGGGGTGACTGTACGTCAACCATGCTGTCCCACAAGGGATTCACGTTCCGTGATCCTTGTCCCGGCCGTTGTTCTGGCCATGCAGAAAATGGCTACGATCGTGGCCCTCGTGAGGCGCGAGCCTAAGTGTCCGCCGGTTCGGATGGTGTGAGCGGTGCAGGTGCTTCAAGTGCAGCTGGAGATCCGGCCCGACCCCGCAGAGGTGGGGCGTGCCCGGCGGTGGGCCCGCTCGCGCCTGGCCGGGTCCGGCATACAGGCCGACGAACCGCTCGCCGAGACGCTCATCCTGCTCGTCTCCGAGCTCGTCACCAACGCCGTGGTGCACACCGGCCGTCCCGCGGTCCTGCTGCTGTCACTGCCGCACGCGGTGACGGACGAGTCCACGGTCCGTCTCGAGGTCGCCGACCGCAGCGGCCGGGCCCCCGTGCCCCGGTGCGCTGACGACGACGCGACCGGCGGCCGGGGCCTCGCCCTCGTCGACGGCCTCGCCGACCGCTGGGGATGGAGCGTCGAGAGCACCGGCAAGCGCATCTGGTGCGAGCTGGACCGGTGCGCGAAGTCCGGTGAGGTCACGGCGTCGTGCGGAGGGGGCGCGGCGGCGTACGGCGGTGGGACGTCCTTCGAGGGGCTGGCGTACGAGGCGGTTTAGGGCTTACGAGGCGGGCCGGGGTCCGTCCCTTCGGCTTGCCCGTGCCTGCCCGTGCTTGCCGGTCCGTGCCCGCCGGGCACGTGGGATGCGAGGCGTGGTGGACGGCGGCACATGCCGCGGGGTCTTGCGGCGAGGCCGGGGCATGGGTGCACGGCGGGCCGGCCCGTTCTGTCTGGGCATGCGGCGATGCGCCGGGATGTGCTTCCGTGCGCGCCTATGGCACATACCGCATAAGCGACAAATCACCGAACCGGGTGTTGACGCGTCGTGACCGTTTGCTCACGCTGGTGGGCAGCGATTCGCCGTGAGGGGACGGCGAGGGCGTCGGTGACGGCAGCCCTCGGCGAGTGTGAGTCGTGATTCGGCGTCGGCTCCCTTCAGGGCCAGGGGAGCCGGGGCGGGAGCGCCGGAGTCGGGTGGCGGCGCGCGCTGCCGTGCTCGGGGCGAGCAGCGCGGCGCCGCCATCCTGCTTCAGCGGGCCCTGGGAGCCGGCGCCCTAGAGGACGGCGACCGGCGCCACCGGAGACCCGGTCGCCCCGGCGAACGGCTCGGGCGTCGCCGTCAGCAGGAAGGCGTAGCGGCCCGCTTCTCCACAGGCTGTGGACAACTTTTCGAGATTCCAGTTCTGGCCCTGCGGCATCCCCATCTCCACGAGGTCGAGGGCGTGCACCGGCAGCCACAGGTCCGCCACCTCGGGCGGGAACACCTCGAAGGTCAGGGTGTCGTTGGCGACGGCCGCGACATCGCGCGCGTGGAACCACTCCGGCGTCCGGATCGACAGCCCCGGTGACGGGTAGGCGTAGGCGTGCCGGTCCCCGGCCAGACAGGCCTGGATCTGCCCGGTCCGTACGAGCACGATGTCGCCGGCCCGTACGCGCGTACCGGCCAGTTCCTCGGCGGCGTCCAGGTCCTCGGGGGTGACGGCGTAACCGCCGTCGAGCCGGTCCGTGCCCCGGGCCCGGGCGACGTCGAGCAGGACCCCGCGCGAGACGAGGTGCCGGACCTTGTCGATGCCGCTGAACCCGGCGCCGCCGTGCGCCGTGATGGAGTCGGCCGGGCGGCCGTTGTAGATCCGGCCCGAGTGCGAGACATGGGGCAGCGCGTCCCAGTGGGTGGCCGCCTGCAGCCCCATGGTCACGGCGTCGTCGCTGCACGCGACCGTGCCCGGGCCGAACAGCTCCTGGTTGATCTGCACCATGACGTGCAGCGGGTCGATACGGCCCGGGATCATCCCCGTCTGTACGCCGTTCCGCTCGAGGGGCAGCGCGAGAGGGACGCGGCGGCCGCTGCGGACGGTGGCCGCGGCTTCCCGTACGACCTCGTCGGTGATCAGGTTCAGCGTGCCGAGTTCGTCGTCGGCCCCCCAACGGCCCCAGTTGTTCACGCGCTTGGCGATGTCGTGGAACGCGTCCGGCAGCGACATGAGTCCTCCCCGGGGCTTGTCTTCCCGTATCTGACGGGTCGTAGAATTCGGGAACCTGAAATCTAACGGTCCGTCAGAAACCGTGGGACGGGAAGGGGCCGGGCGTGGGGAACTTCTTGGCAGGGAAGGTCGTCGCCGTCACCGGCGCCGGGCGGGGCATCGGCCGGGCGGTCGCGCTCGCGGCGGCGTCCGAGGGGGCGAGGGTCGTCGTCAACGACTACGGCGTCGCGGTCGACGGCGCCTCGCCGACCAGTGCGATCGCCGAGGCCGTGGTCAAGGAGATCGAGGCGGCCGGCGGGGAGGCGGTGGCGGTCGCCGACGACATCTCCACCATGGCGGGCGGACAGCGGGTCGTCGACGTGGCGCTGTCGTCGTACGGGCGGCTCGACGGGGTGGTCTGCGTGGCCGGGATCCTGCGCGAGCGGATGCTGTTCAACATGACCGAGGAGGAGTGGGACCCGGTCGTCGCGACCCATCTGAAGGGCACGTTCACGGTGTTCCGGGCGGCCTCGGCGGTGATGCGGAAGCAGCGGGCCGGGACGTTGATCGGGTTCACGAGCGGGAACCACCAGGGGTCCGTGTCGCAGGCCAACTACAGCGCGGCGAAGGGCGGGATCATCTCGCTGGTGCGGAGCGCGGCGCTGGGGCTGCACAAGTACGGAGTGACCGCGAACGCGGTGGCGCCGGTCGCGCGGACCCGGATGTCGGCGGGTGTGCCGATGGAACTGGCGGAGATCGGGGAGCCGGAGGATGTCGCCGCGCTGGTGGTGTATCTGCTGTCCGACGCGGCGGCCCGGGAGGGGATCACCGGGCAGGTGTACACGGTCGCGGGGGCGAAGATCGCGGTGTGGGCGCAGCCGAGGGAGTTGCGTGCGGCGTACGCCTCCGGCGGTTGGACCGTGGAGGGGATCGCGGAGTTTTTGCCTGGGTCGGTGGGGGTGGATCCGATGCCCTTGTTGGAGCGGGTGCGGGAGATGGAGGGGGCTGCGCGGGAAGGGGAGCGGCCCAACGCGTGAGGGGGCGGGGGCGCGTGTGGTGTGGCGGCTGCGGGTGGGTTGTGGCTGGTCGCGCAGTTCCCCGCGCCCCTTGAGGAGGGCGTTACTCCACCGCAGATCGATACCGAGGCGGCGATTGTGGATTTTGGGTTCGCGCGTGATGACGAGGACTTTCGTACCGAGGTTCGTGAATGGCTCGCGGCGCACGCCACGGGCGCGAGCGGACGGCGCGCGTGGGAGCGCACGCTCGGGGCGGCCGGGTGGATCGGGCTCGGGTGGGGTGTGGACGGGTATGGGAATCGGAGGGCCGGTCTTACCCAACAGGTCGTCTGGGCCGAGGAGTACGCGCGGTCGGGGGCGCCTGCGCGCTCCGGGCACATCGGGGAGAACCTGCTCGCGCCCACGCTCATAGCCCACGGCACCGAGGAGCAGAAGGCCCGCTATCTGCCCCCGATCGCCGCCGGTGACGAACTCTGGTGCCAGGGCTACAGCGAACCCGGTGCCGGTTCGGACCTGGCCGGGGTCCGTACCACCGCCGTACGCGAGGAGGGTGGCCGTGGGTATCGCGTCACGGGGCAGAAGATCTGGACGTCGCTCGCGCACGAGGCCGACTGGTGTTTCGTGCTCGCCCGTACCGAGGCCGGGTCGCGGAGGCACCACGGGCTGACCTTTCTCCTCGTCCCCATGGACCAGCCGGGCCGTATCGAGGTCCGTCCCATCCGGCAACTGACCGGCACCAGCGACTTCAACGAGGTCTACTTCGACGGCGCACACGCGGAACAGGTCGTCGGGGGCGAGGGCGACGGCTGGCGCGTCGCCATGAGCCTGCTCGGATTCGAGCGGGGGGTGTCGACGCTGGCCCAGCAGATCGGGTTCGCCCAGGAGCTCAAGGACGTCGTGCGGGCGGCCGTCGAGTCGGGGGCGGCGCGGGATCCCGTCGTACGGGAACGGCTCGTACGGCAGTGGGCCGAACTGCGCACCATGCGCTGGAACGCCCTGCGCACGCTGGGCGGTTCGGGCGACGCGGGGGCGCCGAGTGTGGCGAAGCTGCTGTGGGCCGGCTGGCATCAGCGGCTGGGGGAGCTGGCGGTGCTGGTACGAGGGGCGGCGGCGAGCGTCGGTCCGGCGGACTGGTCGGCCTCCTCGCCCTATGAACTGGACGCGGCACAGCACCTGTTCCTGTTCTCCCGGGCCGACACCATCTACGGCGGCTCGGACCAGATCCAGCGCACGATCATCGCCGAGCGCGTGCTCGGCCTGCCCAGGGAGCCCAAGGGAGCCGTGTGATGCGAGGCGTGATCTTCGACGGGAAGCAGGTCCGGGTCGTGACGGACCTGGAGGTGCGCGAGCCCGGGCCGGGTGAGGTGCGGGTCGCGATCCGGGCGGCCGGGCTGTGCCACAGCGACCTGTCCGTGGTGGACGGGACCATACCCTTCCCGGTTCCTGTGGTGCTGGGCCATGAGGGGGCCGGGGTCGTGGAGGCGGTGGGTGTGGGCGTCACCCATGTGGCGCCCGGTGACCATGTCGCGCTGTCCACGCTGGCCAACTGCGGGACGTGCGCGGAGTGCGACCGGGGGCGGCCGACGATGTGCCGGGGGGCGATCGGGCGCCCTGGCCGGCCGTTCAGCCACGAAGGCCTGCCGGTGTATCAGTTCGCGGCGAACTCGGCCTTCGCGGAGCGCACGGTGGTGAAGGCCGTCCAGGCCGTCCGCATCCCCGAGGACATCCCCATGGCGTCGGCGGCGCTCATCGGGTGCGGGGTGCTGACCGGGGTGGGCGCGGTACTGAACCGGGCGCGGGTGGACCGGGGCGACCGTGTGCTGGTGATCGGGACGGGCGGTATCGGGCTGAACGTGTTGCAGGGGGCACGGCTCGCGGGCGCCCTGCGGATCGTGGCCGTCGACGCCAACCCGGCGAAGGAGGAGGTGGCGCGGCGTTTCGGGGCCACGGACTTCCTCACCTCGACCGAGGGCGTACGGAGCGTCCTGCCCACCGGCGCGGACCACGCCTTCGAGTGCGTCGGCCGTGTGGAGCTGATCCGCCAGGCGATCGACGCGCTGGACCGGCACGGCCAGGCGATCCTCCTGGGCGTGCCCCCGGCCACCGCCGAGGCGTCCTTCCGCGTCTCGTCGATGTACCTCGACAAGTCCATCCTGGGCTGCCGCTACGGCTCCTCCCGCCCTCAGCGGGACATCGCCCTGTACGCCGACCTGCACCGCGAGGGCCGGCTGCTGCTCGACGAACTCGTCACCCGGACCTATCCGGTCGAGGAGTTCGAGAAGGCGGCGGCGGACGCGGAGGCGGGGCGGGTGGCGCGGGGGGTGCTCACGTTCTGAGGGTCTTCGTGCCCTGCGGGACTTCCTTTGCGCCCTGAGGGACTTCAGGTGTCTTGCCTTCCCCGGCCCGGAAGGTCCGCCGGTAGGCGGTGGGTGTGACGCCGAGTGCCGTCTGGAGGTGCTGGCGCATCGACTGGGCCGTGCCGAAGCCGGCGTCGTGGGCCACCTGGTCGACGGAGCGGCCGGTGGACTCCAGCAGATGCCGGGCCCGTTCCACACGCTGCTGGGTGAGCCACTGGCCCGGGCTGACGCCGGTCTCCTCGCGGAAGCGGCGGGTGAAGGTGCGGACCGACATGGACTCCTGGGCGGCCATGTCGCGCAGTTGGATCGGCTCGTGGAGGCGGCCCAGGGCCCAGGCGCGGGCGGCGGTGGTGGACGCCTGCTGCGGATCGGGCACAGGCCGCTCGATGTACTGCGCCTGCCCGCCGTCGCGGTGGGGCGGTACGACCGTACGGCGGGCCACTTCGTTGGCGACGGCGGCGCCGTGGTCGCGGCGCACCATGTGCAGGCACAGGTCGAGGCCGGCCGCGACGCCCGCGGAGGTCAGCACGTCGCCGTCGTCGATGAACAGCACGTCCGGGTCGACCTCGACCTGCGGGAAGAGCCGCTGGAGGCGTGCGGAGTCGGCCCAGTGGGTGGTGGCGGGGCGGCCGTCGAGCAGGCCGGCGGCGGCGAGGACGTACACGCCGGTGCAGATGGACGCCAGCCGGGTGCCGGGCCGGAGGTGGGCGAGGGCGGCGGCGAGTTCAACGGTCAGCACGCCTTCCTCGTAGACCGGGCCGAGTTCGTACGACGCCGGGACGATGACCGTGTCGGCGGTGGCCAGGGCCTCCGGGCCGTGGGCGACGTGGATGTCGAAGTCGGCGTCCGTCACGACCGGGCCGGGCGGGCGGATCGAGCAGGTCACGACCTCGTACAGGTGCCGGCCCCGGGCGTCCTTGGGGCGGCCGAAGATGCGGTGCGGGATGCCCAGTTCGAAGGGGAGCAGGCCGTCGAGGGCGAGGACGACGACGCGGTGGGGGCGGAATCCCGGGTGTGCTGCGCTCGCTGCCATGGCCCGATCCTAACGAATGCTGTCCTTCGGGCCACTCGATGCGTCCCGGGCGCGCACCGGAAGCTCTTTGACGTGACACAGACAGCCGACGCCGCAGCACCCGTCCACCAGCCCGAGCAGAAGCCGACCCGCAGGCGTGTGCACCGCGCCTGGTTCGTCGCCGCTGTCGCCTTTGTGACGATCATCGGCGCCGCGGCCTTCCGTTCCGTACCGGGTCTGCTCATCGACCCGCTGCACGACGAGTTCGACTGGTCGCGCGGCACGATCGGTGCCGCGGTCTCCGTCAATCTCGCGCTGTACGGTCTGACGGCCCCGTTCGCGGCGGCCCTGATGGACCGCTTCGGCATCCGCAGGGTGGTCGCGGTCGCCCTGACGGTCATCGCGCTCGGTTCGGGACTGACGGTGTGGATGACGGCGGCCTGGCAGCTCATGCTGTGCTGGGGCCTGCTGGTCGGCCTCGGCTCCGGCTCCATGGCGCTGGCGTTCGCGGCGACCGTCACCAACCGCTGGTTCACCGAGCGGCGCGGCCTGGTCAGCGGCATCCTCACCGCCGCGTCGGCCTCGGGCCAGCTGATCTTCCTGCCGCTGCTGTCCTGGATCATCGACCGGTACGAGTGGCGTCCGGCGGCCGTGACGGTCGCGCTCGCGGCGCTCGCGGTCGTGCCCTTCGTCTGGCTCCTTCTCCACGACCACCCCGCCGACGTGGGCCAGAAGCCGTACGGCGCGACCGAGTTCGTGCCCAAGCCGGCACCGGTGGCCGGCGCCGCGCGCCGCGCCGTGACCGTCCTGCTCTCGGCTGCCCGCACGGGCCCGTTCTGGCTGCTCGCCGGCACCTTCGCGATCTGCGGTGCCTCCACCAACGGCCTCATCCAGACCCACTTCCTGCCCGCCTCTCACGACCACGGCATGCCCATCACCGCCGCGGCCTCGCTGCTCGCGGTCATCGGCATCTTCGACGTCGTCGGCACGATCGCCTCCGGCTGGTTCACGGACCGCTTCGACGCGCGCCGGCTGCTCGCGGTGTACTACGCGCTGCGGGGGGTGTCGCTGCTGTTCCTCCCGCTGCTGCTGGCGCCCACGGTCCACCCGCCGATGATCTTCTTCATCGTCTTCTACGGCCTCGACTGGGTCGCCACCGTCCCGCCCACCCTCGCCCTGTGCCGCGAGCAGTACGGCGAGGACAGCGCGATCGTCTTCGGCTGGGTCCTCGCCTCCCACCAGGTGGGCGCCGCCCTGGTCGCCTTCCTCGGCGGAGTCGCCCGCGACACGTTCGGCTCGTACGACGTGGTCTGGTACGCGTCGGGGGCGCTGTGCGCGGTGGCGGCGCTGATGGCGCTGGTGATCCGGCGACGGGCGGAGGGCGTGCCGGCGACGGTCTGAGACGGGCGGTGACGGCTCATCCACGAGAGCCCGAAAAAAATCGGCCGGCGATGCGGCCGGCGATGTCGAGAACCCGTGTCCGGCTCCGTCCCCGGTGTGAACGCGACCACAATGGGTCGCACGAGCACCGAGGAGAACCATCATGGCCAAGTACCTGCTGCTGAAGCACTACCGTGGCGCCCCGGCTCCGGTCAACAACGTCCCGATGGACCAGTGGAGCCCCGAGGAGATCTCGGCACACATGCAGTACATGAACGACTTCGCGGCCCGCCTGGAGAAGACCGGCGAGTTCGTCGACGGTCAGGCGCTCGCCCCCGAGGGAGCGTGGGTCCGCTACGACGGTGAGGGGCGCCCGCCGGTCACCGACGGACCGTTCGCCGAGACCAAGGACCTCATCGCCGGCTGGATGATCATCGACGTCGACAGCTACGAGCGCGCCGTCGAGCTGGCCGGGGAGCTGTCCGCGGCCCCCGGGGCGGGCGGCAAGCCGATCCACGAGTGGCTGGAGGTCCGCCCGTTCTACGGCGTGCAGACCACCATCACGGAGTGACGCCGCCGATGGACGAGGCCCTGCTCAGGAGCCTCACGCCGAGCGTGCTC